>DATJPE010000019.1 GCA_035506535.1 Actinomycetes bacterium
GAAGGGTGGGGACTCTTAGTTGGCCACCAGCGGGGACCGCAACATGGCCATTGACAGTCGTCCAGTACATACGCCTCGGATGGGTGCCCCCACCAAGGCTGTAGGACGTCGGATCGACCGCGTGTGACTCCACCAAAGCAAGAAGACGCTCGCGGGTCAGTGTCGGAATCGGGAGTACCCGAATAGCGATCTCCACTACACGTGCGTTGGCCGCGATCTTCTGCGGACCAACCGCTGTCTCCCATGCTTCGAAGGCGACGAAGAGCTCGAGGTGATCGCCGTCCGGCCCTTCGGTGCCCGCGAGTTCAGCCCAGAGCCCGCCGCACGCTCGGAAGAAGTCCACTGTGGAGTCGAGGCCCTGCAACAGTCTCGAAGCCTGCATCTCCAGTCTCCGCGATGCCTCGGACCCGCGCCTGTCACATGCCGATCATGCCTGACTACTCGCCCTAGATTGGCCGGTTATTGCGCTCGGCACGGTAACCGCCCAGCCGGGGGCGTTCGACCGACAGTGATCTTGTCCCACTTGTGTCCACCCGGAGAGGGGATCTGCTTTCCTCCCAGGTCACATCAGTGGGCCGCCTGGGGATCGAACCCAGAACCCGCGGATTAAAAGTCCGCTGCTCTGCCAGTTGAGCTAACGGCCCGGGGCCCCGCCGACCAGGGCGGTCCGAGTGGCGCCATGGTATGCGCCGCGGTGCCGGTACGTGTTCAACGACAGGAGACCCACTCGCAGCCCCCCCGCGGCCCGACCGCGAACGGGCTGCCTAGGCTCGTTCCGACGGATGCGGGTCGCGACTTCGCAGGTGTGACGGACGGAAGGCTTGGGAGAGCGATGATCAAGCGGCTGACGGCCTGGCGCGTGCGCCCCGGCCTGGACCTGAACCAGGCGATCGCCCGGTGGTCGAGCACCAGACATGTCGAACTGGTCCTCGCGGTGCCCGGCGTCCTCCGCTACGCGCAGGACCGCTGCGTGCCAGGCCCGGACGGCAGCGGGCCTCCCTACGCCGGGATGGGGGAGATCTGGTTCGAGAGCATGGCGACGGCGACAGCTGCAGTCGCGACACCGGAGTGGCAGAAGGTGCTCACCGACGCCGCCACGTTCATGGACATGAGCACCGTCGTGGCGGCGTACGCCGAGGTGCAGCGCGCCTAGTCCGCCGCCCCGAGCCGACCCGCGTCGAGCGCGGTGACGAAGTCCGCGATGAGCGGCGCCGTGACGTCGCTTTGCCAGAACGTCTGAAGGTGGCCGAAGCCGGGCAGCGACTCGCCCTTCGCACCCGGCGTACGGGCGACCGCTGCCTCGAGATCGTCGGTCGGGCACTCCTCGCTGCCGGCCACGAACAGCGTCGGTACGTCGACGCGCGGCAGGTCCACCCAGAGCCGCCCGACATCCCGCGCCCACGCCTCGAGCAGGAGGGCGAACATCTCGGTCGGGGTCTCGGCGAGGTTGGCGAGCAACCACGTGGGAGCGGGTACGTCCTCCTGCTCCCCCACCTCGTCGAGGAGCGCGCGGATGCCGACGACCCGCAGGTGTGCTGCGAGGTCGAGGCTGTCGGCAGGGTCCTCATCGGGCTCGGGGACGCAGCCGAGGGTGACCAGGCCGGACCACCGATCGGGCGCCTTGGCCAGAGCGGCGAGGCCGACGACCCCGCCCGAGGAGTACCCCACGAACACGGCCCGGTCGACGCCGGCGTGGTCGAGGACGGCCAGCACGTCGTCGACGTACTCGTCGAGCCGGTGCGCCTCGAGCCCGGTCGGGCAGTCGCTACGGCCGTGACCGCGGTGGTCCAGCACGAGGTGGCGATGAGCCGGCAGGGCGGCCGGGTAGCCGGCGATCTCCCACATCCGCCCGTCACCGCCGCCCCCGGTGTGCCACAGCACGGGCACGCCGTCCCCGGAGTCGGTGTAGTGGAGGCGTACGCCCTCCCGTACCACGAGCGTCATCGCGCCTCGCCTCCGCTCGGACGGCCGAGCCCAGTGTGGCGCGTCGGGGCGGCGATCCGGCTCTTCACTCGCGTCCGGACGAGCAACGGGGCGCCGCGCGCGTCCGGTGGTCCCGGACCGCGCGGCGCCCCGTTGGCCGACTATGCGACGTCGAAGCGGTCCAGATCCATGACCTTGCTCCACGCGGCGACGAAGTCGTGCACGAACTTCTCCTGCGAGTCGGCGCATGCGTAGACCTCCGCGATGGCCCGCAGCTGGGAGTTCGAGCCGAACACCAGGTCGACCCGGCTGCCCCTCCATCGCGCCTGGCCGTTCACACGGTCCTTGCCCACGAACGTCTCCTCGGAGTCATCCGTCGGCTCCCACGTCGTGCCCATGTCGAGCAGGTTGACGAAGAAGTCGTTGGTCAACGTCCCAGGCCGAGTCGTGAGCACGCCGAGGTCGGAGCCGTCGTAGTTGGCGTTCAGGGCACGCAGGCCGCCGATGAGAACGGTCAGCTCAGGTGCTGTCAGCGTCAGCAGCTCAGCCCGGTCGACGAGCAGGTGCTCAGCCGGTCGGCTGTGCCCCTTCCCGAGGTAGTTGCGGAAGCCGTCGGCCGTGGGCTCGAGCACCGCGAAAGACTCCACGTCCGTCTGCTCCTGCGCTGCGTCGGTACGTCCGGGAGTGAAAGGCACCTGTACGTCGTACCCGGCGCTCCTGGCCGCCTGCTCGACGGCGGCGCAGCCGCCGAGCACGATCACATCGGCGAGCGAGACCTGCTTGCCGCCGGCGTGGGCGCTGTTGAACTCCCGCTGGACGGCCTCGAGGGTGCGCAGCACCTGGGCGAGCTGGGCGGGGTTGTTGACCTCCCAGTCGTTCTGCGGAGCCAGGCGGATGCGCGCCCCGTTCGCCCCACCACGCTTGTCCGTTCCGCGGAAGGTCGAGGCCGACGCCCACGCCGTGGACACCAGCTGGGAGACCGTGAGCCCGCTCGCCAGAATTCTGCTCTTCAGCGAGGCGATCTCCTCCGGCCCGACCAGCTCGTAGGTCACCGCCGGCACCGGGTCCTGCCAGATCAAGGGCTCCGACGGCACGAGCGGGCCGAGGTAGCGAGTGATCGGTCCCATGTCGCGGTGGGTCAACTTGAACCAGGCCTTGGCGAACGCGTCCGCGAGTTCGTCCGGGTGCTCATAGAACCTGCGCGAGATCGGTTCGTAGATCGGGTCCATCCGCAGCGACAGGTCCGTCGTGAGCATGACGGGCGTACGTCGCTTCGACGGGTCGTGCGGATCCGGGACGGTGCCGTGGGCAGCGGGGTCCGTCGGGATCCACTGCCACGCGCCGGCCGGGCTCTTGGTGAGCTCCCACTCGTATCGGAAGAGGGTCTCGAAGAAGCTGTTGTCCCACGTCGTCGGCGTGGGCGTCCACGCCCCCTCGAGGCCACTGGTGATGGCGTCGTCACCCATCCCTGTGCCGAAGCTGTTACGCCAGCCCAGGCCCATCTCCTGCAACGGCGCCGCCTCGGGCTCCGGCCCGACGTTCGCCGGGTCGCCGGCGCCGTGCGTCTTGCCGAACGTGTGGCCGCCGGCGATCAGCGCGACGGTCTCCTCGTCGTTCATGGCCATCCGGCGGAACGTCTCGCGGATGTCGCGCGCAGCGGCGAGCGGATCCGGCTTGCCGTTCGGGCCCTCCGGGTTGACGTAGATCAGGCCCATCTGGACGGCGGCGAGCGGGTTCGCCAGGTCGCGGTCGCCGCTGTAGCGCTTGTCCCCGAGCCAGCTGTCTTCGTTGCCCCAGTTGACCTCGGTGGGCTCCCAGACGTCCTCGCGGCCGCCGCCGAAGCCGTACGTCGTGAAGCCCATCGACTCCAGCGCGCAGTTGCCCGCGAAGACCATAAGGTCGGCCCAGGAGATCTTGCGGCCGTACTTCTGCTTGACCGGCCAGAGCACCCGGCGTGCCTTGTCGAGGTTTCCGTTGTCCGGCCAGCTGTTGAGCGGGGCGAAGCGCTGCTCCCCGGAACCCGCGCCGCCGCGGCCGTCGTTGATGCGGTACGTCCCCGCGCTGTGCCACGCCATCCGGATGAACAGCGGGCCGTAGTGGCCGTAGTCGGCCGGCCACCACTCCTGCGAGGTCGTCATGACGGCCTCGATGTCCTTCTTGACCTCGGCCAGGTCGAGGGTCTTGAACTCCTCGGCGTAGTCGAAGTCCTCGCCCATCGGGTTGCCCGCGGGGGGGTTCTGGTGCAGCACCTTCAGATCCAGCTGGTTCGGCCACCAGTCACGGTTGGACCGGGTCTCCGCCGCCTGCCTGGCGGAGCCGTTGCTCTCCTCGGCCATCCTGTCCTTCTCCTTCGGTTTCAGCGCGGGCTGTTGCGTCCCTGTGCGGTGGTTCGACGTTGGTTCATGCTGGTGATTTGGCGGTGCACTCCGGGCAGCGGCCCCAGTAGACGACCTCCGCCTCGTCGATCTCGTACCCCAAGGCGTCGACGGGCGTGAGGCAGGGAGCGGTCCCCACGGCGCAGTCGACGTCGGCCATACGGCCGCACTCTCGGCAGATCACGTGGTGATGGTTGTCGCTGACCCGGGCCTCGAAGCGAGCGGGCGACCCCGCCGGCTCGATCCGGCGGACCAGGCCCACGTCCACGAGGGCGCCGAGCGCGTCGTAGACCGCCTGCAGCGAGATCGCGCCGACCTCCGTCCGCACCGCTTCGGCCACGACGTCCGCCGTGGCGTGCGGCTCGGTCGAGACGGCACGGAGCACGGCGAGGCGCTGAGCGGTGACCCGCAGGCCGCGTTCGCGCAGCAGATCCGCCTGGCTCGGGTGCACCCTCCTGACCCTACTAGAGTGGAACCGATCAAGGAATAGAGTCCTTAGTCACTGCCACGTGACGTGCGGGATCAGAGGTGGAACGCCGCTCGCATCGAGGTGGCGGCGGCCGCGGCGCCCAGATGCCCGGGCAGCCCGAGCAGCTCCTCCGTGGTGCGCAGCAGCGAGTAGTGGCTGAAGAACGTCGCCGACCGCGTGCCCGGTCGTGTCGACGCGGCCGCGACGACCGCCGCGACACGGCAGCTGCCGTCAGCGCTCGTCGAGCACGTCTCACCGGCGTACCCGCCGACCCCCTCGTCGTAGGTCACGACGACAGCCATCGTCCCTGCCTGGTACTGCGGGGACGCGACGATCATGGGCAGCCAGCTGCGCAGCCACCGTTCCGGTGCGGCGTTGCTGCAGTCGTGCCCGTCGTCGCACAGGCTCGGCACGACGAGCGCGAAGCTCGGGACCGTACCGGCGCGGAGGGAGTCCGCGAACGGCCCCGCTGCCACCGACCCCAGCGGCAGATCGCGGGCGAGGCACTGCGAGCGGAGGTCAGGGAAGTAGACAGCCGGGTTGTGCTTGGGCGCGTACGGGTAGCTGATCGTCTGCTGGCAGGGGCTTCGCATGTCCTGCTCGTAGCTGGCCCAGCTGAGGTGCGCGGCCACCAGCTGGGAGAACAGCGTCGCCCGCGACTGTGGGCAGGCGGACGGCGCGCAGTCCGCCGTCACCCCGCCGGTGGACCCCGAGACGGCGGCGAGGTAGTTCGGCAGGGAGGGGTGGGAGACGGCGTGCATGTCGGTCGCGAGACCGCAGGCTCGGGCAAGACTGTTCAAGGTCGGCATCGACGCCGACCCCACCACCTGCCCGTAGCTGCGGTTCTCCAGCACGATCCAGACGACCGAGCTGTACGTCCCCGGGCCGACCGCTCGCGTCCCGCACGGGTGGGCGAGCGTCGGCGCGTACTCGCCAGCGCCAACAGGACTCGACGCTGACGCTGATGCCACCACCGGTGTCGAGCCTCCCGAGGACGATGGCCCCGCCGTCGTCGTCACAGGCGTCGTCGACGGGGACGACGTCGACGACTCCCCAGCCGGAGAACACGCGGAGAGCAGGGCTGCGGCTACCGGCACTGCGGCGGCGATCCACCGGTGGATCCGACGGGACAGGCGGGGCACGGCAGGAGCGTGGTCGCGTCCCCTGTGAGTCGCCTGGGACCCTAGGAGAAGAGCCCGCGACGGGAGGACGGCGATGAGTGCTCGAGCGATGGGACTGTGTGCCGCTGCCGTGCTCGGTCTGGCGACGGCGGCCTCCGTCGGCTACCTGGCCGTAGGGCGCAAGCCGTGCCTGACCTGGGGAGCCAGCGACGAGGACGTGCGGCGCTCGATGCCTGGCGACGACCTCATGCCGCAACCAGATCTCGTGGCTACGCGAGCGATCCGCATCGCCGCGCCTGCCAGTGACGTCTACCCGTGGCTGGTGCAGATGGGCAGCGGCAAGGGCGGTGTCTACACCTACGACTGGATCGAGAACCTCTTCGGGCTGAACATGCACAGCGTCGACGAGATCCTTCCGCAGTTCCAGGACCGTCAGGTCGGCGACGTCGAACAGCTCGGGAAGACCGGCCCGCGCCTTCGGATCGAGGTTCTCCGTCCCGACGAGGCGATGGTGATGGCCTCGGAGGACGGCAACTGGGTCTGGGCGTTCGGGCTGTACGCCGCCGACGACGGCTCGACGACACTCGTCAGCCGCAACCGCATCAAGACACCCGGGGCGTCACCCCTGGCTCGGGCGTTCTCCACGCTCGTCATGGAGCCGGGCAGCCTCGTGATGGAGCGGAAGATGCTGCTGGGCATCAGGCAACGTGCCGAGCGGCTGGCACGAGAGCGTTCCCCGCGGGAAGGCGCGAGCGTGACCTTACCGGCAGGGCCGGCGCCTACGCCGTGATGTCGCGCCGGTTGAAGGCGAGCACAGAGAGCCCGAAGAACACCACGCTCGTCGCGAGCAGCAAGGCGAGGTAGCCCACGGACAGCCCGTTTCGCAGCGGGTCGTTGCCGAAGGCCCACTGGAAGGGCGTGACCCTCAGCCAGGGCCGCAGCCCGTGCACCAGAGGCCCCAGCGAGTAGAGCACGAAGGCGGCGATCGCGAGCGTCACCGCCGTCCCGACCGCGATACTGCGCTTCCCCGACCAGGCTCCCACGAGCAACCCGACCCCGGCGTAGACCCACCCGAGCAGCACCGACGACAGGGAGGCGACCGCGAGGCCGCCCCCACCGACATCGGACATCCCCGCCGCGTGCACTCCCACGAGCAGGACCAGCCACAGGAGGAGGCCGAGGACGAGCATGTCGCTGAGCAAGGCGACCAGCTTCTCCAGGAGCACCCGGCTGCGGGTGATCGGAAGGGTCAGCAGGAGATCCGCCGTCCCCCGCTCCTCCTCCAGAGCCGTCGCACCCGAGCCGAAGCTCGTGCCGACCGCGATGAACACGAGCGGGATCGTGAAGCTGAAGAGCTCGGCGCCGATGAAGCCCGGGCCCGACGTGTAGTCGCTCATCCGGAACATCGTCTTCAACGCCTCGGGAAGGCTGTTCACGAACTGGCCAGCACCCGCTGCCGTGCTGCGCACGCTCGGGTACACGCTCAGCTCCATCGCCGACAGAGCGGCCAACCCCGCCGACCAACCGAGCAGGGCACGCCAGTGGTCACGCCACGTCTTGACGGTCAACGCCGGCAGCAGCGCCACCACCTCCCCCCACGTATCCGAGGAAGATCTCCTCGAGGTCGGGCTCGTGGCTGACGACGTTGACGACACCCTGGGCCACGGCTTCGGCGAGCAGCTGCGTCACATGGCCGGTCACTGCGCAGGTCACCACGTTGCCCCGAGCCGTCGCCTCGGTGACTCCCGGGATGGCGGCGAACACTGACGCCTCGGCCGGCCGGCCGAGGTCGAGGTCGAGGCGGCGGACCGCCCGCTCCTTGAGGGCGTCGATGCGCTCGACGACGACGAGGTGGCCGTCGACGACGATGCCGACACGGTCGGCCAGCTGTTCGACTTCCGCCAGGATGTGCGAGGACAGGAACACCGACGCCCCTCGCCCCGTCGTCTCACGCACGATTTCCTGGAAGACCAGCTGCACCAACGGATCCAGGCCAGACGTCGGTTCGTCGAGGACGAGCAGCTTGGGGTCGTGCATGAAGGCCTGCAGCACTCCGAGCTTCTGCTTGTTGCCCTTCGAGAGGTCGCGGATGTGCCGTCCCAGGTCGAGATCGAGCCGCTCGGCGAGCGCGGCCACGCGACCCTTGGGCACGCCGCCACGCATCCGGCCCATGAAGTCGACGAACTCGTGGGCGCGCATGTTCTCGTACATGGCGAGGTCCCCCGGCAGGTACCCCACCTGGTGGCGGACCTCGGCGCCTGCTGCACGGAAGTCTCTGCCCAGGATCGTTGCGCCACCACGAGTCGGACGGAGCAGGCCCAGCAGCAGCCGGATCGTCGTCGTCTTGCCGGCGCCGTTCGGCCCGAGGAAGCCGAAAACCTCGCCTCGACGTACCTCCATGTCGAGGTCCTCGATGCCCCGTTGCGGACCGTAGTACTTGGTGAGCCGCTCCGTTCGCACCACCGCGTCGGAGTCCGACGGCACGCTCACACCCCTGTCTGGGCGGTGACGCGCCCCGAGGCGACCGCCGCCTTCAGCGCCTCGTAGTCCTTCTCGTTGAGGTCCGCGTATGCCGTCGCGAAGTCGGCGATCGCTTGGTCGAAGGCGTCCGACGAGCCGAGGTACGCCGCGATCGCGGTCCGGTCGCCCGACCGCGCGTGGGCCCTCGCCAGCGTCCACCCGCAGACCTGGCCATAGAGGGTCATCCCCCTGGGGACCATCTGCTCGAGGGGTAGCGAACCCTTCCAGTCGCGCAGCTGGCGCACGTAGTAGTCGCGCTCCACGCCGTCGACGCCCACCGCACGTTGCCAGCCCAGGAAGATGTCCGAGCTCGCCTGCATGAGGTGCTGGCCCGCAACGACTCGCGCACCATGGTTGGCGTACGAGCTCGCGCCGACGTAGGCCTCGAGCACCGAGGACTGCGCCTCCTTCGCCTGCAGCAGGAGAGGGTCGCCGTCATCGATGCCCTGCAGCAGCATCACCCACGCCCGGGTTCCGACGCTTCCGACCCCGACCACCTTGCGGGCCATGTCCACCAGCCGGAACTGCTCGAGCAGGTGGCGCCGGTCGGTCTGCAGCGTCCGCCGGTACGAGCGAAGCAGCGAGCGCAACTGCACGAAGAGCTCGTTCGCGTCCTGCTCCGGCAGCAACTCCTGGACGGGGACCACGAGCGGAGGCTGACTGCGGATGCGCACCTTGCCATCGACCACCGTGGTGAGCTTCTTGAACGCCTGCATGCTGTCGTGCGTGCGTGCCTTGGCGAGCATCTCCTCGGTGAGCCTCGCGCGATCGGGCTGCAAGGTCGGGAGCAGACCTCGCAGCTCGCGGTCGACATCCAGCTGGGCGTACCAGACGACGAGGTTCGGCTGTCGCGCGAACAATCGCATGGTCTCCCGGTAGGCGAGCGCGCTCGCGAGGACGACGGCACGTCGCTGCTTGCGGCTGAACCCCTGCTCCCGAGCCGCGATCTCGAGGCTGGCGGCGAGCCGTTTGACGTCCCACTCGAAGGGTCCTGGCAGGGTCTCATCGAAGTCGTTGACGTCGAAGACCATGTTGCGCTCGGGGGTGCCGAAAACGCCGAAGTTGCTGACGTGGGCATCGCCGCACAGTTGGGTCCGCAGGCCTGAGTTCGGCAGGCCGGAGAGATCTGACGCCATGAGCAGCGCCGCCCCCCGGTAGAACGCGAACGGGGACATCAGCATGCGCCCGTAGCGGATCGGGATCAGCTCCGGGACCCGAGTGGCCGCCTGCTGCTCGAGGAGGCCGAGCGGGTCGGGTCGCGGGTCCGGTGGCGAGAGCTGGGCGAGGGAGGCCAGCGGCACGGAGGTGCGGGCCGCCCGTCCGCGCCGTTGTCGGTCCTCTCGGCTGGGGTGTGGCAGGACCGGCAGTCCCTTCGACGTGCCCGCTCCGGTCTCCGCGACGACCTCGGCGTCCAGCCGTGCGAGTTCGTGCTTCATAGCGTCAGCCTCGTCGATCGCGCCGACCGTGTCCGCCGAACCGCCAGATCGCCTCTCGCGGCAGGCGCGTCGCCCGGCAGATGCGTCCGCCCACTCAGGACACCCGCCCCCGGGCGGCTTCGAGGAGCAGCCGGCGCTCCGCGCTCGCGATCGAGCGACGGGTACGCGCGACCGCGTCCGGCGTGACCGAGATCGAGGTGATCCCGAAGCGCACCAGCTGCTCGGCGAACTCGGGGCGGTTGGACGGCGCCTGACCGCACAGCGACGACGTGATCCCGGCCGCGCGGCTCGCCGCGATGATGCGCTCGATCGCGTCGAGGACGGCGGCGTCGGACTCGTCGAACAGCGGGGCGCACGACTCCGAGTCACGGTCCACCCCGAGCATGAGCTGGGTGAGGTCGTTGGAGCCGATCGAGACCCCGTCGATGCCCACGCCCACGTATTCCGGGATGCGGTAGACGACCGACGGGACCTCCGCCATCACCCAGCGGTGCAGACCGCGCTGCTTGCCGAGCCGGCTCGCGTCGACCAGCTCGAGGCAGGCCTCCAGCTCCCAGAGGGTGCGCACGAACGGAATCATCAGGTGCAGGTTGGGCGTCTCCTCGCGCACCCGCGCCAGTGCCTCGAGCTCGAGGGCGAACAGCTCCGGCTCGCGGACGTAGCGGTAGCAGCCCCGGTACCCGATCATCGGGTTCTGCTCCACCCCCTCGAAGCGGTCGCCGCCCTCCAGGCCGCGGAACTCGTTGGTGCGGAAGTCGATCGTGCGGTAGATGACCGGTCGCGGCTCGAACGCTCGCGTGATCTGCAGCAGCGAGTCGGCCATGCGCGCGATGAACTGCTCACCGCCCTCCCGCTCGACGAGAGCGCGCGGGTGGACGCCTTCCAGCGCCTGGGTCAGCAGGAACTCGGCCCGCAGCAGGCCGACGCCGTCGACGGGGAGGGCGGCGACCTCCTCGGCGTGCTCGGCGACGGCCAGGTTGACGTACAGCTTGGTCGCGAGCGGCTCCGGTTCGCCGGTCGGCGGCGCGGGGGCACCCCGCTCGGCGGCCTGGGCGACCGGTTGCGGAGATGCCGGCAGCTCGACGATCCCGGCCAGGACCCGGCCCGCCGTCGCATCGACGGTGACCAGGTCTCCGTCGTGCAGGACGGTGGTCGCCTCGCGCGTGCCAACGACGCACGGCACCCGCAGCTCCCTTGCGACGATCGCCGCGTGGCACGTCATCCCGCCGCCGTCTGTGACCAGCGCGGAGGCACGGCGGATGACCGGGACCCAGTCCGGGCTGGTCATCGGCGCAACGAGGATCTCGCCGACCTGCAGGGCGCCTCCCTCGGCGGGTGAGTGCAGCACCCGGGCGACCCCCGAGGCAAGGCCCGGCGAGGCCGCGAGGCCACGGACCAGGACGACGGGTTCGCCGGTCACCGCCACCCCCGGGGCAGCCGGGGCCATCCCCAGCGTGGTGATCGGCCGCGACTGCACGAGGAAGAGCTCGCTGCCGGCGTACGCCCACTCGGCGTCCTCCGGCTGCCCGAAGTGCTGCTCGATCCGCAGGCCCACCCGGGCCAGCTCGAGGACCTGCTCGTCACTGAGGACCCGCGTCTCCGCCTGGTCGGCGGGCAGCTCCACCGTTGTGTCGCCGCCGTCCGGACCACGGACGACCTCGAACGCCTTGTGCCCCACGCGGACCGACAGCACCCGCAGCGTCTTCTTGTCCACGACGTAGGTGTCCGGCTCGACCTCGCCGCCCACGACGACCTCGCCGAGGCCGAAGGCGCCCTCGACGACCAGGTGCCCGGTGTCTCCGGTGGAGGGGTCGACGGTGAACAGGACGCCGGACCGGTCGGCGTCGACCATGCGCTGCACGACGACCGCGAGGGCGGGCTCGCTGTCGACCGCGCGGCTGGTGCGGTAGGCGACGACCCGGGGGCCGTACAGCGAGGCCCAGCAGTCGCGCACGCGCGCGAGGAGGTCCTCGTCGCCCGCCACGTCGGTGAACGTCGAGTTCATGCCCGCGAAGGAGGTCTCCGCTGTGTCCTCCGAGGTCGCCGAGGACCGGACCGCGACCCGGGTGCCCTCGCCGAGGTCGTGGTAGGCCACCAGCAGGTCCTTGCGCAGCGGCTCGGGCACCGCCACCGCGCGGACGATCTCCTGCACCGCGGCGCAGACCGCCTCGAGCTGCGCGGGGTCGTCGGCGTCGGCACCGGCGAGCCGGCGACGTACGTCCTCCCGCACCCCCGCGTCGTCCAGCGCGCCCAGGAACGCCTGGGCGGTGACGACGAACCCGGGCGGGACCGGCAGACCGGCACGCATCAGCTCGCCGAGCCCGGCGGCCTTGCCGCCCACCTGTGCCACGTCGCCGCGGCCTACGTCGTGCAGGTCAACGATCTGGGGGAACATCACGTCACCTCGGTGTCTCAAGGGGTCGGCGAGTGGGCGACCAGGTATCCGGTCAGGGCGGACAGGCTGCGGACGCGGCCGTAGTCCGCGTCCGGGATGTCCACGCCCGTCTCGGCGGCGAGGGCGACCACCAGGTTGAGGAAGTCCATGGAGTCGAGGTCGATCTCGGTGCGCAGGTCCGCATCCGGGTCGAGCAGGTCGAGGTCGGCCTCGGGGGCGATGACCGCGAGCTGGGCGAGGACGGCGTCTCGGGCCTCAGTGGTGTTCACAGCGCCTCCGGGTGGGTGAGGGCCTCGGCGACCGCGGCCAGGTACAGGCCGCCGCGGTGGCCGTCGGTGACCCGGTGGTCGGCGGCCAGGGTGACCGTGACGACCGGGCGGACGGTGAGCATGCCCTCGACGGCCCAGGGCCGTTCGACGATGCGGCCGAAGCCGACGAGGGCCACCTGCGGGGGGTAGATCACCCCGTGGACGAGCTCCGCGCCCTGGTCGCCGAGGTTGGTCACGGTCAGTGTCGGATCGGCCATCTCGGAGCCCCGCAGCCGACCGGCGCGAGCTCGCGCGACGAGGTCCTTGAGCGCGTCCATGAGCTCCTCGATGCCCATCTGGTCCGCGTCGTGGATCGCGGGGGCGACGAGGCCGCCGCCACGCAACGACACGGCGACGCCGAGGTGCACGTGCTCGCTTCGCCGGAACGCGCCGTCGACGTAGAAGCCGTTGACCTCGGGCACCGCACGTACGGCGACCGCGGAGGCCTTGAGCAGGAGGGCCGCCGGCAGGATGCGCTCGGTAGAGGGCCGCCCGGTGTTGCGCTCCTCGAGCCAGGTCACGGCGGGGGTGACGTCGAGGGTGCTCTGCAGGTAGTAGTGCGGGATCTCCCGCTTCGAGCGGGCCATCAGCGCGCCGATCGCCGCGCGCATGGCGGCGGCGCGCTCGGCGGGGGTCCCGGCCGGCTCAGCGGCACGCCCGGCCGGTGTCGTGACCTCGGGAGAGACGGTCGGGGCCTGGGCGTGCGCCGCCGAGGCCGGCCGGGCCTTGCGCCGGCGCGCCTTCGGAGCGAGCGCCGCGGCCTCCACGTCGGCGACCGTGACCGCCCCACCTGGTCCGCTGCCGTGCAGCCCGGCCACGTCGACGCCGAGCTGGGCGGCCCGCCGCCGCGCGTAGGGCGAGACACGTCCGCGCGCGGCAGCGGGTACTCGCGCCGCCGGGACCGCTGCCGGCTGGGAAGGCTCCGCGGGCACGGCGGCGACCGCAGGCTCCGGAACTGGCGACGGGCTGACGGCCGGTTCGGTCGTCGGCGCCGTGGTCTCGTGGACGGCGGCACGCTCGACGTCGGCGCGGGTGACCGCTCCGGACGGTCCGCTCCCCGTCACCGTCGTCAGGTCGACACCGAGCTCGTGGGCCAGGTGGCGCAGCACCGGTGAGACGCCCGGCGGCTCCACGCGAGGGCCCGCCTCGGTGAGGTCGCCGATGGTCGCGAGCGGCGTACCGACCGGGACTGTCGTGCCCGGCTCCACCAGCAGCGCCTCCACCCGCCCGTCGGTGAAGACCTCGACGTCGATGGCGGACTTGGCCGTGTCCACCACCGCGACGACGTCGCCGTGGTGGACGACGTCACCGGGGTGGACCAGCCACTCCAGCAGCGTCCCCTCGGACATGTCCGCGCCGAGGGAGGGCATGCAGAACTCAGCCATCGGCGCTCACCAGGTCGCGGGCCGCCGCGACGACCCGGTCGACGTTGGGCAGCGCGGCGTGTTCGAGGTGAGCCGGGTACGGGATGGGCACCTCGACCGCGCACACGCGGCCGACCGGTGCGTCGAGGTCGTAGAAGCACTGCTCGCCGATGCGCGCGGCGACCTCCGCGGACAGTCCGACAGTGCGCCATCCCTCGTCCACGACGAGCGCGCGATGGGTGCGGAGCACTGAATCGCGGACCGTCTGGTCGTCGAGCGGGCGCAGCGTGCGCAGGTCGACCACCTCGGCGTCGATCCCGTCGGCCGCCAGCGCGTCCGCCGCGTCCAGGCACACCGGCAGGCTCCCGCCGTAGGTGACGACGGTGACGTCGCGCCCCTCACGCCGTACGGCCGCCCGGTCGATGTCCACGGCACCGGCGTCGGACGCGATCTCGCCGGCGACGTTGTAGAGCGAGCCGTGCTCGAACACGATGACCGGGTCGGGGTCCTGAAGAGCGGTCCACAGCATCCCGCGTGCGTCCTCCATGGTGGCCGGTGCGACCACGCGCAGCCCGGGCACGTGCGCGTACCAGCCCTCCAGGGAGTGGCTGTGCTGGGCGGCCAGCTGGCGCCCGCCTCCCGTGGTCATCCGGATGACGAGTGGGACGTTGAGCTGGCCACCGCTCATGTGCAGCAGGGCGGCAGCGGTGTTGACGATCTGGTCCATCGCGAGCATCGAGAAGTTGACCGTCATCACCTCGACGATCGGCCGCATACCGCCGAGAGCGGCCCCGATGCCGGCGCCGACGAAGGCCGACTCCGAGAGCGGGGCGTCGCGGATGCGCTCCTCCCCGAACTCCTCGAGCAGCCCGAGACTCACCCCGAAGCCGCCGCCGTAGCGTCCGACGTCCTCCCCCATGAGGAACACCCGGGGGTCGCGTCGCATGGCGTCACGGATGGCCTCGCGAACCGCCTCGCGGTAGGTGGTCTTGACCTTCTCGGTCATGTCCGGACCCCCTCGCTCGTGACGAAGCGGGTGAGGTCGTCTACCGGCTCGTCGGCGCCGGCCTCGGCGAAGGCGACGGCGTGGTCGACCTCCGCCGTGACCTCCGCGTCGATGCCGGCGAGGGTGTCGTCGTCGGCCTCGCCATCCGCGCGCAGCCGCTCCGAGAGCAGCAGGAGCGGGTCCCGCTCCCGCCAGTGCTCGATCTCGGTCTTCTCGCGGTAGCGGTCCGGGTCGTACATCGAGTGCGCACGGAAGCGGTACGTCTTCGCCTCGAGGAACACCGGGCCCACGCCGTCGCGGACCAGCTCGACGGCGCGGTGTGCGGCGTCCCACACCGCGAGGACGTCCATGCCGTCACAGGTCCACGCGGGGATCTCGTAGGAGGACGCCTTGATCGCGAGGTTGGTCTCCGACTCCGATCGGTCCAGCGCGGTACCCATCGCGTAGAGGTTGTTCTCGCAGAGGAAGAGCACCGGCAACTTCCACAAAGCCGCGAGGTTCATCGACTCGTGGAACTCACCCTCGGCCATCGCGCCCTCGCCGAAGAAGCACAGCGTCACGCGGTCGCGGCCGGCCATCTTGTCGGCCAGGCCGAGCCCGACGGCGAGCGGCAGCCCGCCGCCGACGATCGCGTTGCCGCCGTAGAACCGGGAGGGCGCGTGGAACAGGTGCATCGACCCGCCCCGACCGCGGCAGACGCCCTCGACCTTGCCGTACATCTCGGCCATCACGGCGTCCATCGGCACCCCACGGGCCAGTGCGTGACCGTGGTCGCGATAGGTCGCCACCACGGCGTCGTCCTCGCTCAGGTGCGGCAGCACGCCGACGGCCACCGCCTCCTCCCCGATGTAGAGGTGCACGAAGCCACGGATCTTCGTGGCGCTGTACAGCTCGACGCAGCGCTCCTCGAAGCGCCGGATGCGCAGCATCTGCCGGTAGAGCTCGAGGCGGTCGGGGCCGCTCATGGCGTGCCTCCCGTCGTGGCGGGTACCTCGGCCCCACCCTCGAGGGAGGAGATGTCGCCCTCGGGCAGGCCGAGCTCGCGCGCCTTGAGCAGCCGCCGCATGATCTTGCCGCTGCGCGTGTGCGGCAGGTGGTCGTCGAAGGCGATCTCGCGCGGGGCCACCGCGGGCCCGAGCCGCTTGCGCGCCAGGGCGGAGAGCTCAAGACGCAACCCTTCGCCCGGTGTGAAGCCCGGACGCAGCGTGACGAACGCCTTCACCGCCTCGCCGGCGACCGGGTCCGGTACGCCGATGACGGCCGCCTCGGCCACACCCGGGTGCTCGAGGAGGACGTTCTCCACCTCGAAGGGTCCGATGAGGTGGCCGGAGGACTTGATGACGTCGTCGCCGCGGCCGATGAACCACCACCAGCCCTCGGCGTCCCTGCGGGCAAGGTCACCGGAGAGGTACCACGACCCGACGAACGCCTTGCGGTAGCGGTCCTCGTCACCCAGGTAGGCCCGCATGAGGGACGGCCAGGGTGAGCGGAGCGCGAGCTCACCCTCCACGTCCGGCTGCGTGACGAACTCGGGTTCGCCGTCCGCGGCGACGATCGCGTGCCCCTCCGCATCCCGGCGGACCAGCTGGGCCTCGATCCCGGGGACCGGGCGTCCCATGGAGCCCGGCAGGATCGGCTCGGCGGCGAAGTTCGCCAGCATGATCGAGCCGGTCTCGGTCTGCCACCACGTGTCGTGGATCGGGCGGCCCAGGACCCGTTGGCCCCAGACGACCACCTCGGGGTTGAGTGGCTCGCCGACGCTCGCCACGTGTCGGAGCACCGACAGGTCGTGGCGGCGCGCCGGCTCCTCGCCGGCGCGCATCAGCATCCGCAGGGCGGTGGGAGCGGTGTAGAAGACGGTGACGCGCTGCTCCTGGAGGATCGCGTACCAGCGCTCGGCGTCGAACTCCAGCTCGTCGACGACGCAGGTGACGCCGCAGGTCAGCGGCGCGATGACGCCGTACGCCGTCCCGGTCACCCAGCCAGGGTCGGCCGTGCACCAGTAGACGTCGTCGTCGTGCAGGTCGAGGACCGAGCGGGCGGACGCATGCTGGGCGACGACCGCCTCGTGCACGTGCACCGCCCCCTTGGGGGTCCCGGTGGTGCCGCTGGTGAAGTGCACGAGCGCGACCGTCTCGGGGTCCGTGGCCTCGATCGTGAAGTCCGTCGCCGCCTCGCCCATCAGCCGGGCCAGCGGGTGCACCCCCGGGCCGCTCACCGCGTCCGCTCCCGGACCGGCCAGCAGGACGTAGCGCAGGTCGGGCAGGTCGTCGCGCAGCGCCTCGACCTTGCGCCGGTAGAGGGACGGCGTGGTCACCAGCACGCTGCCGTGCCCCAGGTGGAGCCGCTGGCGGACCGGTTCGGGACCGAAGGCGGAGAACAGGGGAGAGAACGCGCAGCAGGCCTTGAGGCTGCCGAGCACGGCGACGTAGAGCTCGGGGATGCGACCGGACAGGCCGAACACGATCTCGCCGGGTCGCACGCCGAGATGGCGAAGGACGTTCGCGAAACGGTCGGTCTGCTCGGCGAGGTCGGCGTACGTCAACTCGCGGTCGACGCCCTCCGCCCCGAGGAAGCGAAGCGCGACGTGGTCACCGCGACCGTGTGCGAGGTGGCGGTCCACCGCCTCGTGGGCCATGTTGAGGCCGCCGGAGGGCAGCCCGTCGAGCGCCTCGCGCGCGCCGGCCCACGTGAAAGCGGCCCGCGCGGCAGCGTAGTCGGGGAGGTTCGCGAGCCGTACCGCCTCGGGGTTCTTCCGGATCGTGGAGTAGGCCATCAGCCCTCCTCGCCAGGTCTGGACGCCATTCAACTCCGGCGCTGAACCCGTGAGTAGGTACGAAGGTCCCCCCGGAGAGGGATGTTGACCCGCTAGCGTCAGGACGAACACGAGCGGTCACTGGGGTGAACGGCAGGAGGACAGGGCATGGACGTACGGCCGTCGGAGCTGATCCCCGAATGGATGCGGGGATACGACCGGAGCTGGCTGTCGACCGACATGGTCGCGGGCGCCACCCTGGCCGCGGTCGCCATCCCCGAGACGATGGGTTACACCTCGATCGCGGAGACACCGGTCGTCACGGGCCTGTACACCGTCATCTTCCCGACGATCTTCTTCGCGCTCCTCGGTGCCTCCCGCCTGCTCGTTGTCGGCGCCGACTCCGCCACGGCGGCGATCCTGGCGGCGGGCTTGGGAGCAGCCGCGATCTCGGGGGCGACGCCCGGGTCGCAGCTGTGGCTCGCCTACACGAGCTTCATCGCGATCATCTGCGGCGTGCTGCTCGTCATCGCCCGCATCTTCCGGCTGGGCTTCCTGGGCGACTTCCTGTCCGCCTCGGTGCTCATCGGCTTCCTCACCGGCGTGGGCATCCAGGTGTTCAGCGGGCAGATCCCCTCGATGCTCGGCATCCCCAAGGGCACCGGCAACTGGCTCCAGCAGCAGTGGCACCTCATCACGAACCTCGACCACATCTCGTGGGCCACCGCGGCCTTCGCGGTCGCGACGCTGGTCATCATCCTGGGCTTCAAGAAGTTCCTGCCCAAGGTGCCCGGGGCGATCGTCGCGGTCGTCCTGCTCATCATCGTCTCGGCAGCGACCGACGCGAAGTCGCACGGGGTGGCCGTCGTGGGCTCGGTGAGCGGCGGCTTCCCGCCGATCGGGCTGCCTCAGGGGATCAGCATGAGCGAGCTCGCGGCCTGCTCCGCGATCGCCTTCTCCTGCTTCATCCTGATCATCGCCCAGAGCGCGGCCACCTCCCGCAGCTTCGCGATGAAGCACGGGCAGAACGTCGACGTGAACCGGGACATCGTGGGCTTGTCCGCGGCCAGCTTCGCCGCCGGGCTCAGCGGGACCTTCGTCGTCAACGGCAGCCCGACCAAGACGCAGATCCTCGACGAGCAGAAGGGCCGCACCCAGATCGCGAACCTCACCATGTCGGTGATCGTGCTGATGGTCGTCCTGTTCTTCACCTCGGTGCTCACCGACATGCCCAAGTCAGTGCTGGGCGCCATCGTGTTCCTCATCGGCATCGACCTGATCGACGTGGTGGGTCTGCGGCGCATCGCCCGGCGCCGACGCAGCGAGTACGTCATCGCTCTGGTCACCGCAGTCGTCGTGTGCGTCGTTGGCGTCGAGCAGGGGATCATCCTCGCCATCGTCGTCTCGATCCTCGAGGTGATCCGCCGCCTGTACAGCCCGAAGGACTTCGTCATCGCGGTGTCCGACGGAGGCGCGGAGACCTTCGAGTCGGCCAAGCCGGGCGCGCAGAGCGCTGCCGGCCTCGTCGTGTTCCGTTATGACGCGGACCTGTTCTACGCCAACGCCAACCGGTTCATCGACGACGTCGAGAAGCTGATCCAGCACGCACCCGACCCCGTGCGGTGGCTGATCCTCGACGCGGGCTCGATCGACGACATGGACTACTCGGCCGGAATCTCGGTGAGCGGACTGCTCGACTACCTCAAGGCCAAGAACATCACCTTCGCCATGGCCGGCGCAGATGCTTCGTTGGTCGAGACGCTGCGCCACTACGAACTGCTCGACCGCATCGGTGAGGACCATCTCTACGTCGACGTCGGCGACGCGGTCGAGGCCTTCCGGCGTGCGCCCGCATCGACTTGAGCGGGGAAGAGCCGGCAGGCCCCGTCTTCGCGGGACGACCCGGGATCCTCAGCGGCCCCCCAGCATCCCGCGGGCGGGACTGGCCGCCCGCTGACGAGGGATCGCCGCCATCGAGGCGCTCAGCCGGTCCGGCTCGCGCAGCAGCGTGCCCATCTGCTCGGCGGTGAGCGGTTCGGAGAAGAAGAAGCCCTGCATGCTGCTGCAGCCGAGAGCCATGAGCTCGCGGATCTGGGCCGCGTCCTCGACCCCCTCGGCGACGACCGAGACCTCCAGCGCGTGCGAGAGCTGAAGGATCGCCGACGTGATGACCCTGGCGGCGTCATCGCGACCCAGGCTCTCCACGAACGAGCGGTCGATCTTCAGGGTGTCCACCGGGAGACGGTGCAGGTAGGACAGCGAGGAGTACCCCGTGCCGAAGTCGTCCACCGACAGCTGCGCGCCGAGCGCCTTCAGCCGATCGATGACCACGCCCGGGGCCGCCCCGGTCATCACCGCGCTCTCGGTGACCTCGAGAGAGAGCACGTCGCCCGACAGGCCGTGCTTGTCGAGGGTGCGCGCCACCAGCGAGGGCAGGTCGACATGGGTGAGCTGCCGGGCCGACAGGTTCACGGCGAGACGGCCGCCGAGGCGGATCCCCTCCCGCTGCCACTCGGCCAGCTGCCGGCATGCCTCGTCGAGCACCCAGGCGCCGAGCTCGTAGATCAGCCCCGACTGCTCGGCGAGCGGGACGAACTCGTTGGGTTCGAGCAGTCCCCGATAGGGGTGCTGCCAGCGAACGAGTGCCTCCAGCCCGAGCATCCGGCCGGCGTCCACGTCCACGATCGGCTGGTAGTGAAGGGTCAGCTGGCCGGTCTCGATCGCCGTCTTGAGCTCGCGTTCGACGTCGACGCGAGCGACTGCCTGGCGGCGCATCTCGCGGTCGAACATGGCCACCCGGTTCCGGCCCAGCTCCTTCGCCTGGTACATGGCCACGTCGGCGTCCCGGACCAGTGCCACCGGGTCGATCCCGGGACCGCGCGCGACGGCGACGCCGACACTGGCCGTCACCTCGACCGTGTGCTCGCCGTCGGTGATCGGCTCGGCGGTGGCCACCACCATCCGCTGGCCGATGTTGACGGCGTCCTGCGCGTCGGGCAGCCCCTCGCAGAGCATCGCGAACTCGTCCCCGCCGAGCCTGGCCACGGTGTCCCCGGGTCGCAGCACCCTCTCCAGGCGCATGCCGACGGTGCGCAGCAACCGGTCGCCCCACTTGTGCCCGAGCGAGTCGTTGACCGCCTTGAAGTGGTCGAGGTCGAAGAACAGGACCGCGACCGACCCGTCGCTACGGCCGAGCTTGTTGAGCGCCACCTGCAGCCGGTCCATGAACAGGTCACGGTTGGCCAGGCCGGTCAGCTGGTCGTGCGTGGCCTGGTAGGTGAGGAGCTGACGCTGGACGTGCTGCTCGGTCACGTCCTGCATGACGCAGCCGACGCCGACGAGAGACCCGTCGGCGTCGCGCAGCGGGGCGAAGCTGGCCACGAGGTGGGCCGCGAAGTCGGGGTCGCCCGGGGCGGCCAGCTCAACGCCGTCGCGGGGCAGGCCGGACGCACGGACCTGGTCGAGGACGCGCAGGTACGCCGGTGCCACCGGCCCGAGGACGTCTTCGCACGACAACCCCCGGTGCTCGGCGACCGAGCGCCCCGAGAGCTGCGCGAATGCCCGGTTCACCAGCAGGAAGCGCCCGTCGAGGTCCCAGATGGCCAGCGGCACCGGGGCCGCGTCGAGCAGCGTCGCGAGGAGCCCGACCCGGTCGGGGGTCGCCGGTCGGGGTGGCTGGGCCTGCTCGTCCACTGCCATGCCAGACCTCCCCGTTGGTCAGTCCTTCGGCAGGATCCGTCTCTCCCGACCGTACGCGGACGGAGACGGTTTGACTACTTTGGGTGTCCAGACCAACACCCTACGTATACGCCGAACGAGTGACCGAATAGCCCGGACGAGCGTTGTCAGCGCCCGGAGCGCCAACCCTCGTCGATGCGGGCGACGCAGGCGCGCAGCGCGAGCTCGTACCCCAGGGTCCCGCACCCGCTGATGAACCCGGCGGTGACCGGGGCGATCACCGAGGTGTGCCGGAACTCCTCCCGCGCGTGGATGTTGGAGATGTGCACCTCGATGCACGGCACCTCGGCGGCGGCGACGGCGTCCCGCAGGGCGTAGCTGTAGTGGGAGTACCCGCCGGCGTTGAGGATCAGGCCGTGCATCGATCGAGCGCGGTGCACCTGCTCGACGAGCTCGCCCTCCCCGCTGCGCTGCACGCACTCCACGTCGACGCCGAGCTCGAGACCGAGGGCGACCACGCGGGCCTCGACCTCGCTGAGGGTCTCCGAGCCGTACGTCTCCGGCTCGCGCTGGCCGAGCAGGTCGAGGTTGGGCCCGTTGACGAGGAGGACCGAGGGCACGCCTCGCACGCTAGCGCGACGCGGCCCGGCGGGAGCTCCGACGCCCCGGACACGCGGTTAGAGCCGCCGAGCCGATGCGCGCACGTCGCCGAGGCGTACCGAGTAACGCCAGCCGCGGGCAGCTACGACAAACGTCCGCGTGCCCCCCACGGTGCGGATCTCGCTGATCCGTACCTGGACCCCGGTGTCCCCACCAGCGATCGGCACCAGCACCATCGTCAACCTGATCACCGCCGCCTTCACTGAGGCCTCCACCGTAGGAGACGGAACCGCGCGACGGCTTCGGTCACTGCGCCATCCGTCCAGAGACGGCTGAGTCCTGCCCTTCACCACGGAAAGAGTGGGATGATCTCCGACCCAGACGAGGACAGCGTTGGTGCCGGCACCCAGAGTGGTAACGCGATCCCGCGCCACCAGTGTGAGCCGGTCCTCACCGAGTTGCCACCGTTGCACCACATGGCGGGACACCGACTGGCTGATCTTGTCGTCCACGACGAGGAAGGGACCGCGCTTGACGTGCAGCACCGTGCGCCGGTCCTGGTAGCCGGAGAACACAGTGCTGCGCACTGTGGCGTAGTCGTACACCGCCGTCGACCCGTGGCCGAGCAGCGGGGTACGAACCGTTCGCCGGTAGGCCGCTCCCGGGATGTCGACGACATTCTGCGCCGCGGGGCTCTTCACGTACTTGCGATAGGGATCCGTCGGGCTGCCCCCGTACGTTCCGTCCCCCCAGAGCAGCTCGCGGCCCAAGGCATAAAACGTGACATCGGTGGCGTCATCTTGGCCATGGCTCGCCTCGGACCTGCTCTGCCCGAAGCGCAGGGTGAGAAGGGACGCGGAGGTCACCCGCGGCGCCCACGTCGAGCGTGAGAACAGATACCCCCGTCGATAGATGGCGAGGGTGCGGGTCGGCCGCGGACCCTGCGCGCCTCGGGTGACCGCGTATTCGTGTTCCGTTCCCCGGAGAGGGAAGACCCTCCAGAGCGGTTGGGAGTCCCCCAAACCGACGAGACGGCCGTCGGGGGTGGTCGCCTGAGCCAGGAATTCAGGCATGAGCCTGACCGGGGCAAGCTCCGAAGCTGCTGGCTGGCCACAGTCCTTGAGGCGGTGCGTCGCCTCGAGGTACCACCTGAAGTTCAGGTACTCGTACTTCGTCGACCCCTCGTCATCGACTCCCTGAGAATCGATGCTGCGCGCCGCGAGCGCTCGCAGCCGTAGGATCGCGAGGTCCCGCCAGTCCCGACGCCGGGCGTGGCAACCCAGGGCCAGCAGACCCATGTCCTGGTGGAGAGAGTGGTTGCCGACGCCGCGGTACTCTGCGGGGTCGCTCAGTGCTGCTGCATGCTCTTTCATCGCGTAGGTCAGCCACTTGGCCCCCCGCGCGACCTGGGCAGCGCACACGAGCTCGATCGCACGGAGACCGACGCCCATGTCAGACCAGGCCATCGGATCCTCGGACGCGCGTTCACTGTGCGGATTGGCCGACAGCCAAGTCCGCAGGAGAAACAGGTAGCGCCTTCGCATCCTCGACGACCCCGTCCGCACCGACTCGCGCCGCAGAACATCCAGCCAGCGCAGCGACTGATACTGATAAGCCCAGTTCGGGTCATGGAACGGGTTCTCATGCCAGGTTGGACGCTCTCGCAGCCGCACGCGCGCGAAGCCGGGCAGCCGCAACCAACCTGACATGATCTCCGCGGCCCGGTGGCTGTCGTCGCGCGAGCTGACGAACTGGCTACCCGTGCACTGAGGATCGGGGCGACCGTGGACGCCTGCCTGGCCAGCCGGCTGGATACCGGCCGCGAGGACCACGAGCACTGAGCCCAGGCTCCGGGCAACGTGCATCGACTTTCCCGCCTAGAGGACGCCCCAGCGGAGCCTACGCCCTAGCCGGTCCGATGGTCTGGGGATGTGCACCTCGATGCACGGGACCTCGGCGGCGGTCCGCAGGGCGTAGCTGTAGTGGGAGTACCCCCGCTGCGCTGCACACACTCCACGTCGACGCCGAGCTCGAGACTGCGGGCGCCCGGACGCCCCGGTCCGGGCGTGGTCGCTTGCACCGGCGTCACCGGGCTGATGGCATGCCCGTGTGGGCGGCGACCCCGATCGGCCGGCGACCCCAGCGGCACCGTCGGCGGGGTCGAGGCGGAGGGGTTCCAGGGCCGCCCTCGTCGGTGCCGTCGTCCTGGCACTGCTCTGGCTCGCCAACCAGCTGGGCGTCGCCGCCGGTGCGATCCCGGGCCGGCCCCTGCCCTGGCTGTGGCTGGCGGTGCCGCTGGCCGTGATCGGGCTCCGCGACCAGCGGCCGTGGCCCTGGCTGTCCCGGGCGTGCGACGCGGCGCGCCGGCTCTCACCGGCCCTGCTGGCGGTGGGGATCGTCGCCCTCGTGTCGCTCGTCTGGGCCCTCGCGCAGCGCGTGGACCCCTACTTCGGCCACGACGAGGCGGTGTACGCGACCAAGGCCAGGGCCCTGGCGGGCATCGCCCCGGCGTCTCAGTGGGAGATCTACCGCCCGCCACTCCTGCCTGTCCTGGGTGCACCAGTGACTGCCTTGGGCGGAGGCGTCCTCGCCCTGCGTCTGATCACCTTGGTCCTCGCGGTCGCGACCCTCGCCGTCCTCGCCTGGTCGGCCGGCGCCCGGGAGCACCCCCGGCGCGCCGCGGTCACGGTCCTGCTGTTCGTCTGCGGGTTCGCCTTCCTGCGCCGCCTGCCCGAGTTCCTCAACGACCTCGCCGCGGCGGGTCTGCTCCTCGCCGCCGCCGAGCTGGTCGTCCGCTCGCGCCGGCCGGGCCAGGCCCGGCTGCTCGTCGCCGCGTCGGGGCTGGCCGTCGTCGGGTTCTACCTGAGGTACGGAGTGCTCCTGGGGCTCGCCGCCATCGTCCTGGGCGCCGTGGCGGCGTTCGGCGTCAGGACCTGGGCCCGGCCGCTGCGCCCCACGCTGGTCGCCGCGGGCGTCTTCGTGCTCGGTCTCATGCCGCACCTGATCTGGGCGTGGGCCACCGTCGGCACCCCGTGGGGCGTCCTCACGGTCGCCGAGGGGGTCGCCGGCCGGACGTACCTCGGCCAGGGACTGCTCGAGTACGCCGTCTCGATCCCGTGGCTCTATGTCGGCGACGTCGGGGGCCTGGTGATGGCGGCCGGCGTCGTGGCCGGCTACCTCGGGCTGCGCGCCAGGGTCCGAGGCAGCGCCACCGAGGCCGACCTGCGCTCCGTCGTGCTCAGCGTGGCGGCAATCACCCAGGTCGTGGTGCTGGGCATCACCGCCCACGGAGAGGAACGTTTCGTCTTCTTCCCACTGATGGCGCTCCTCGTGGTCGGGGTCGACGCCATCGCGCGCTGGGCGGGAGCCTGGTCAGCGCCGGTTCTCCTCGTCGCGGCCTGCGCCGCCCTGCTGGGCATGCCCGCCACCTTGCACTGGATCGCTCACGTGAGCTTCAAGCAGGTCACCGACGAGCGTCGCTCGATCGCCTCGGCCGCCACGCACGTCCCTCGCTCGAACGGCTGCCTCGTGGTAACCGGCTACCGGCCGGAGATGGGCTGGGACACGCGGTGCGCGACGGTGACCCGGCTCGACTCGGTGCCGGCGGCCTTGCGAGCGGGGCGGGTCGTCACCGTGGTCCGCTTCAGCCACGGGCGCTACCA
>DATJPE010000020.1 GCA_035506535.1 Actinomycetes bacterium
AGCGCAACCCCGCTGTTCCTCACGATCACCACGAGGGCCGTGGCGGTGGCCCTCTTCACCGGGAGCCGAATGGCTGAGACCAACGCGGGGACCACCACGAAGCCGGCGCCTACGCCGAACAGCCCGGTGAGCAGCCCCACGGAGGAGGCCAGGGCCACCACTGTCGGCCTCGGCGCCTCGTCGAGCGCATCGGATCGGAACCGGTCCGGCGCCACCGCGCCACCTGCCATGGCGGGTGGGTCCGGACGTCGGGAGGTACCGCTGCGACGGGCCGCCGATGCCGCGCGCAGCATGAGGACCGCCCCGACCACCAGCAGGCCGGCGATCAGCCCGATCGCGGCGCCGACGAACAGCAGCGTGATCGGGTCAGCCATTGCTCGGCGTGTCGGTCAGCGGCACTGGCAGCGCTTCTCGGGCGGCACCCCGCGCAGGACCTGGTCGGCGTGCATGCCGCATCCGGAGTAGGTGACCTTGCCGCACGTGCGGCACAGGGCTGGGCTGCACATCCTGACTGCGCCTCGCGTGTCTCTACGCCTATACCCCATAGGGTATACGATCGTGCTCGCCTTGGCATCCTCAGGAGGAGATTTCATGTGTCGTCAGGTCACGTGCCGTCGTTGCGGCAAGGCGTCCTGGGCGGGCTGCGGGCAGCACGTCAACCAGGTGCTGGCGGGGGTGCCCAAGTCCCAGCGCTGCCAGTGCCCACCGCCGCCCTCGCTGTTCGAGCGGCTCTTCGGCGGGCGGCGCTCCACCGTCTGAGCCTGCCCGCGTGACCTCAGGGGGTGGCGAGGACCGCGGTCGTGGCCCCTGCCCGTTTGGCTCGGTACTGCGCGGCGTCGGCGGCCCGGAACAGCTGCCCGGGTCGGTCGACCGTCATCGTCTCGGTGCTCGCCACCCCGCAGGACACACCCGAGCTCCCGGTGAGGTCGAGGACGGCCGCGCAGGCCTCGTCCGCGACCCTCAGCACTGTGTCCAAGCCGTGGCCGGGGACGAGCACGCTGAACTCATCGCCTCCGACACGCGCGACCAGGCTGCCGTCCAGGTCTGCGAAGTACCGGCTCAGCGTGGCCGCCACCGAGATCAGCAAGCGGTCACCCTCGGCGTGGCCGAGGGCGTCGTTGACCGCCTTCAGCCCGTTGACGTCCAGAGCGACCACGTTCACGCGACGGCGTCGCCCCGACGGCATCGTCGCGAACGCGCGCTCGGCGGCGTCGTCGAGGGCACGCCGGTTGGCCAGTCCGGTCAACGGGTCGAGGAAGGCCAGGCGCTCCAGGGCCTCGACATGCAGCGCCCGGGAGATCGCGCCAGCGAGGATGGCCGCGAGTGCCTCCAGGTACGCGGCGTCCGCCGAGTCGAACGGCTCGTCGTCGATCCGGCGAGTCGCGAACAGCTCACCCCACAAGGTGGCGTCGACGACGACGGGTGAGGCCATCGACGATCCCTTTCCCAGGGATCGCAGCAGCTCCTGCTCCGACGGGTCACCGTCGGGGTCGTCGAGGGCGGTCGTCCAGGTGCGAAGGTCCCCGACGACGCTGCGCAGGTTCGCGAAGTCGCGCATCTGGTACACCTCGTCGACCGGCCAGCGCTCCTCGCCCGGTCCGAGCTCACCCGCGTTGATCAGAGTTCGAAGCGTGCCCGCATCGGCCTCGACCCGGCTGACGGACACACTCGCGGCGCCGAGGGCGCCGAGCGCCTCCTCGGCCGCGGTCTCGATCATGATCATGAGACGGTGCGAGCTGCCCAGGGCGCGTGCCATGGACGCCAGGCTGTGGATCCTGGCGTCCAACGCGGGGGCTCTGGGCGGGGCGCTCACCCTCTCGAGCATCGACGTGCCCTCGGGCGCCCTTGACGACGTCCGCCTGTGAACTGCCCAAGAATCAGGCTCTGGTGGCACATCGACGGGTCGGCGGGACCAGTCCGGAGCCGATCACGCCGGGGGCGCGGGTGGGGCTTGCCTAGATGGCGTGGCCGACGAGGCGGCCGACGGTGTAGGTGAGGGCCATCGCGAGGGCGCCTCCCACCACCAGGCGTCCCACCGACCGGCCGCGGGGGGCGCCACTGAGGCGGGCGCTGAGTGCCCCGGTCAGGGCGAGCGCGATCAGGACCGTGACGAAGGTGACGGGCACGCGTACCCGGGCCGGCGCCAGCACGATCGCCAGCAGCGGGAGGACGGCCCCCAGGGTGAACGCCAGGAAGGACGCGATGGCCGCGCTCCACGGACTGGCCACGTCGTCCGGACTGATGCCCAGTTCGATCTCGGCGTGGGCCCGAAGCGCATCACGTTGGCTCAGCTCGGCCGCGACCTTGGCAGCGAGCTCGGCAGACAGTCCGCGCTCGACGTACATGGCGGCGAGCTCGGCCTGCTCGCCGTGAGGATTGCTCGCGAGCTCGCGTCGTTCCTGCCTCAGGGCGGCCTGCTCGGTGTCGCGCTGGCTGGCGACGGAGACGTACTCGCCCGCCGCCATGGACATGGCGCCGGCTGCCAGGCCAGCCAGTCCGGCGGTGAGGATCGCGGTCCGGTTCGCTGTTGCCCCCGCGACGCCGATGACCAGGCCCGCTGTCGACACGATGCCGTCGTCCGCGCCGAGCACGGCGGCGCGCAGCCGGTTGAGCCAGTCCGCGCCGGTCCCGGAGTGCTCCTCGACGTGACCGGCGTCGCGCTGGGCGTGCTCGCGCAGCTTGTTGCTCACGTTCGTCTCCTCGCGTTCACGGACCATTGTCCTGCCCGGACGGACGGGGCGTCCAACCGGCCGGTAGCGTCAACCCATGGCCGACGAACCGAGGTTCGCGATCGAGGTGCCGGACGAGGCTCGTGCCGGCTCCTACGCCGACTTCGTGAGCATCTGGCACACCGGGGACACCTTCATCCTCGACTTCGCGGCGCTCGTGGCTCCCGCCGAGCAGGTCGAGGACGACGGTACGACGTACCTGCAGAGCACAGCGCGCGTCGTCAGCCGGGTCCGGATCCCGCCCAGCCAGGTGTTCGAGATCATGCGCGCCCTCGAGCTGCAGCTGAGCCAGTGGGAGAGCGAGCACGGCCGGCGCCCCGGCGGCCAGCCGGGCTGACGCAGGCCGGCTCAGCCCACCTCCTTGACCGAGATCGCGACCGCGGCCGTGATCGCCACCAGGACGACGAACCACCGGAACGCCGCCGGCGGCAGCCGCCGGGCCACTCTCACCCCCGTGGTGCCTCCGGCGAGCGCCCCTAGGGCGAGGAGCGCGGCGACCCCCCAGTCGACGTCGGCGCGCAGGGCGAAGAGGATCCCGGCCACCACGTTGACGACGAGGGCGACGAGGTTCTTGACCGCGTTCGCGCGTTGCACGTCCGACTCGAGGAAGACGCCGAGAAGGGCGAGGAGGATCACACCCTGGGCCGCCCCGAAGTAGCCGCCGTAGACCCCGGTCAGCCCGACCAGCACGAGCAGGAGCGGCCCTCCGTGCGGAGACGCCGAAGGGTGCTCGGCCAGCCGGCGCGAGACCGTCGGCTGCAAGGCGGTGAGGATCCCCGCCAGAACCAGCAGGAAGGGCACGACCGCCTCGAAGGTGGAGGACGGGAAGGCGAGCAGGAGCAGCCCCCCGGTGAGGCCGCCCAGCCCCCCCGCGACGCAGAGCCGGACCAGGGTGTGGCGTCGGCCCGCGAGCTCCCGCCGGTAGCCATGGACCGCCGACAGCGAGCCGGGGAGCAGGCCGATCGTGTTGGACACGTTGGCGGTGAGGGCCGGGACCCCGGCTGCCAGCAGCGCCGGGAAGCTCACGAGGCTGCCCGCGCCGACGACCGCGTTCATGGTGCCGGCGGCGAAGCCTCCGCCGACGGCGGCGATCACCAGGCCGACGTTCACCGCGAGACTGCCTGGTTCCGGGCGGGCGGCCGAGTGGTCAGGACGAGCGCGAGCGTCGGAACAACGACCCTACGGAGAACAGCGGGTCGTACTTGCGGTCCGCCACCCGTTCCTTCATCGGGATGAGCGCGTTGTCGGTGATGTGGATGTGCTCGGGGCAGACCTCGGTGCAGCATTTCGTGATGTTGCAGAAGCCGAGGCCGTGCTCCTCCTGGGCGGCCTTGACCCGGTCGGCGGTGTCGAGCGGGTGCATGTCCAGCTCGGCAATACGCATGAGGAACCGCGGCCCGCTGAAGGACGGCTTGTTCTCCTCGTGGTCGCGGATGGCGTGGCAGGTGTTCTGGCAGAGGAAGCACTCGATGCACTTCCGGAACTCCTGGCTGCGCTCGACGTCGACCTGCTGCATCCGGTACTCGCCGGGGGCGAGGTCGGGCGGGGGCGCGAACGCCGGCACCGCGCGAGCCTTCTCGTAGTTGTAGGAGACGTCGGTGACGAGGTCGCGGATCACGGGGAAGGTGCGCATGGGGGTGACCGTGATGGTCTCCTCGGGGGTGAACGTGCTCATCCTCGTCATGCACATCAGGCGCGGACGGCCGTTCACCTCGGCGCTGCACGACCCGCACTTGCCGGCCTTGCAGTTCCATCGGACCGCCAGGTCAGGGGCGGCGGTCGCCTGCAGGCGGTGGATCACGTCGAGCACGACCTCGCCCTCGTTGACCTCGACCTGGAAGTCCTGGAGGTCCCCGGCGGTCGCGTCGCCCCGCCAGACGCGGAAGTGTCCGGTGTAGCTCATGCCTTGTCTCCTCCAGCAGCCGAGGGCAGCTCCTCCGGCGTCATGTACTTCCCGAGCTCGGACTCGTCGAACAGGGCGATCAGGTCCCCCCGCATCGGCGGCAGCGGCTGACGCGTGACGTGCACCTCGTCGGCGTCGAGGGAGCAGACGAGGTTCACCTGGCGCCACACCGGATCCATCGTCGGGTAGTCGTCGCGCGTGTGCCCGCCTCGGGACTCCTGGCGCTGGAGCGCCGCCCGGGCGACGCACTCGGACACGAGCAGCATGTTCGCCAGGTCGAGGGCCAGGTGCCAGCCCGGGTTGAACTGCCGGTGACCCTCGACGGAGACCCGCCGGGCCCGCTCCTTCAGTCCTTCGAGCCGGGACAGAGCCTCGCGGATCTCCGACTCCGTGCGGATGATGCCGACCAGGTCGTTCATCGTCTGCTGCAGCTCCTGGTGCAGCCCGTAGGGGTTCTCCCCGCCGTCGGTCTGGAACGGGGCCAGCGCCTCCGCGGCCGATGCGTCGACGGCAGCCGAGGACACCGCAGGGCGTACGTCGCCAAGCGATGCGATGTAGTCCGCGGCGCCGTCGCCCGCCCGGCGGCCGAAGACCAGCAGGTCGGAGAGCGAGTTGCCGCCCAGCCGGTTGGACCCGTGCATCCCGCCGGCCACCTCACCGGCGGCGAACAGCCCCGGCACCTTGGCGGCGGTGGAGTCGGGGTCCACCTCGACCCCGCCCATCACGTAGTGGCAGGTCGGGCCGACCTCCATCGGCTCCGCCGTGATGTCGACGTCGGCGAGCTCCTTGAACTGGTGCCACATCGAGGGCAGCTTCTTGCGGATCACCTCGGCCGGCAGCCGCTTGGAGACGTCCAGGAAGACACCGCCGTGCGGCGACCCTCGACCAGCCTTGACCTCGGAGTTGATCGCTCGGGCGACCTCGTCCCGCGGGAGGAGCTCCGGTGGACGGCGGTTGTTGTCCGCGTCGGTGTACCAGCGGTCGGCCTCCTCCTCGGTCTCCGCGTACTGCTTGCGGAAGACGTCGGGGACGTAGTCGAACATGAACCGACGTCCCTCGGAGTTGGTCAGCACTCCGCCGTCGCCGCGGACCGACTCGGTGACGAGGATCCCCTTGACGCTCGGTGGCCAGACCATGCCGGTCGGGTGGAACTGGATGAACTCCATGTTCAGCAAGGTCCCGCCGGCACGCAGGGCGAGGGCGTGCCCGTCGCCGGTGTACTCCCAGGAGTTGCTCGTGACCTTGAACGACTTGCCGATGCCGCCGGTGGCGAGGATGACCGCGGGAGCCTCGAACACCACGAACCGGCCGGTCTCCCGCCAGTAGCCGAAGGCCCCGGCGATCGCCTCGCCGTCCTTGATCAGCTGGGTGACCGTGCACTCGGCGAAGACCTTGAGCCTGGCCTCGTAGTCACCGCTCTCCCGCAGGTCCTCCTGCTGCAGCGAGACGATCTTCTGCTGGAGGGTACGGATCAGCTCGAGCCCGGTCCGGTCGCCGACGTGGGCGAGGCGGGGGTACTCGTGACCTCCGAAGTTCCGCTGCGAGATCTTGCCGTCCGGGGTGCGGTCGAACAGGGCGCCGTACGTCTCCAGCTCCCAGACGCGTTCCGGCGCCTCCTTGGCGTGCAGCTCGGCCATCCGCCAGGAGTTCAGGAACTTGCCGCCCCGCATCGTGTCGCGGAAGTGGACCTGCCAGTTGTCGTGGGAGTTGACGTTGCCCATCGACGCGGCGATGCCACCCTCCGCCATCACCGTGTGAGCCTTGCCGAACAGCGACTTGCAGACGATCGCCGTGCGCAGGCCGCGGCTGCGTGCGGCGATCGCGGCCCGCAGTCCTGCCCCCCCGGCACCGATCACGACCACGTCGTAGGCGTGGCGCTCGACCTCGGTCATGCCTCTTGTCCAGCTCCCTCTTCGCTGTTCGGTCGGCGCGCGCCCGCGGCCGGCTCAGAAGAACTTCGGGTCGGAGATGGTCCCCGACGCGAGCAGGTACACGTAGAAGTCGGTGAGGGCCACCCCGAACAGCGACACCCAGGCGAAGACCGGGTGCCGGCCGTTCAGTCGGGAGACCAGCGTCCAGCCCTTGTAGCGGAGCGGGTGGCGCGAGAAGTGGTTGAGGCGGCCGCCGATCGCGTGGCGGCAGGAGTGGCACGACAGGCTGTACAGCCACAGCAGCGTCGCGTTCGCGATGAGGACGAGGGTTCCGAGCCCCATGTGCCCCCACTGACCCTCGGGGTTGCGGAAGGCGAGGATCGCGTCCCACGTGAGGATCACGTTGAAGACCAGACCCAGGTAGAAGAACCAGCGGTGCGCGTTGTTGAGGATCAGCGGGAAGCGTCGCTCCCCGGTGTACCGGCGGTGCGGCTCGGCCACCGCGCAGGCCGGCGGCGAGAGCCAGAAGGACCGGAAGTAGGCCTTGCGGTAGTAGTAGCAGGTGAGCCGGAAGCCCAGGGGCACGACGAGGATCAGCAAGGCGGGGGACAGGGTCCACCAGTCACCGACGGGGTGGACGTTGCCGGTCCCCGGCACGCAGTTGGTGGCCAGGCACGGCGAGTAGAAGGGGGAGATATAAGGCTCGGCGAAGTAGTTCGCGTTCGCGAACGCCCGCCACGTGGAGTAGATCACGAAGGCGACGAGGACGGCCGCGGTGATCGCGGGCTGGACCCACCAGCGATCCCGGCGCAGCGTGCGAGTGCTGATCCTCGCCCGGCCCGGAGCGTCCACCCCCGCCGTGGTCGTCATGCCTGCGTCCTCCCTGCCGAGTCGTCGACGCACCTGCCCGTGCAGGCTACTCACCCGCTGGTCCTGCCGGGACACCGCCCGGACGCCGTCCTGTTGCGACGTGCCCTCGGCCTACGATGGTCCCCGGAACCAGCGCTCGTGGGCCGACGTGTCACGGATCACACCGTCCCGGCCAGTGCTTCGCGTCACGTCGCCGACAGAACAGAGGTCCAGTCCCCGTGCCCACAAGCCCGCACCAGGCGGCC
>DATJPE010000021.1 GCA_035506535.1 Actinomycetes bacterium
CATGGAGGACATGGAGGACATGGAGGACATGGAGGACATGGAGGACATGGAGGACATGGAGGACATGGAGGACATGGAGGACATGGAGGACATGGAGGACATGGAGGACTAGGTGTTCATCGACCGACCTCTGCTCGGCTCGTCCCTGCCCGAGGGGACGCTCTGCCTCACCTTCGACGACGGGCCGGGGGCACCGGGGCCGGACGGCTCGGGGCCGCGCACCCTCGAGCTGGCCGAGTACCTGTCCGACGAGGCCGTCCCGGCGACGTTCTTCGCCTGCGGCGAGCCGGTGGCCGCTCTGCCCGGGGTCGTGGAGCGCGTCCGCGCCCTCGGCCACGCGGTCGGCAACCACACCCACACCCACCCTGACCTGCAGGTCGCCCTCGCCGGTGGCCTCGACGTGGTGTCCGAGGTGGCGGCCACCGACGCCCTGATCCGCGCTCAGGAAGGACCGCTCTTCTTCCGGCCGCCCTACGGCAGCTGGTCGCCCGCTGTCGCGGCTGCGCTCAACACGCGACGAGGTCTGGCGGCCGGGTATGTCGGACCCGTGTTGTGGGACATCGACGGCCGGGACTGGGCGGCCTGGCGCGACGGTCGGAGTGCGCGCTCGTGCGCCGCCACCTATCGTCGCGCCGTGGAGAGCACCCGCCGGGGCATCGTCTTGATGCACGACAGCACCGCCGACCACACCGAGTGGCAGCCGCGCAACCTGACGTTCGAGACCGTCCGCCTGCTCGTCCCCGAGCTGCGCGCCCAGGGGTACCGGTTCGCCGCCCTGGCCGAGATCCCTGCTCTGTCCCCGCGGTGAGCGGCTCCGGGCACGCCGGCAACGCGCCGGAATCGGTCTGGGACTACCCGCGCCCACCGTCGGTCGAGCCGTCCGCTCGCCGCGCCCGCGTCCTGTACGCCGGCGTCGTCGTGGCCGACACGGTGCACGCCCTTCGGGTCCTCGAGACCAGCCACCCGCCGACCTGGTACCTGCCCGCCGCCGACGTCCGCGTCGACCTGCTGTCCCCCACCGGGCGTCAGAGCTTCTGCGAGTTCAAGGGGTTCGCGACGTACTGGTCGCTGCGCGTGGACGGCTCGCTCAGCGTCGACGCCGCCTGGTCCTACCCCGACCCCCGGCCCGGCTACGAGCGGCTCAGGGACCACCTCGCCTTCTACCCCGGACGTGTCGACGCGTGCTTCGTGGACGACGAGCCGGTGCTCGCCCAGGAGGGGGACTTCTACGGCGGTTGGATCACCTCCGACGTGGTCGGCCCCTTCAAGGGCGGCGAGGGCACCCGCGGCTGGTAGCCGATGGCCAGCCGGCCCGTGTCACGGCTGGCGCTCGACGACGCGCCGCCAGCGACGCTCGGCCACGGGCTTGGCGTCCTCGAAGCACTCGACGTCGGTGTGCACGGCGTACTCGGTGGCGCTGACCCGCACGTCCAGCCGGGAGCGCACCACCACCTCGACCGCGGGCTCGTCGAAGCGCAGCGTGAAGCTCACCTCGGCCTGGGCGCGCTGCTCGAAGGTCCTCGTGTCCACGCTGACCCGTCCCCAGTAGCGCTCGACCGCGGAGCCGTACGGCGTCTCGTACTCGGACCCGTGGTCCACGACGCAGGCCGTCTCACGCCGCAGCACGTCGCGTTCGACCCGCCACGTGACTCCCTCGCCCTCGGCGGGGTCGGCCTCCTCGCCGGGAACGAACGTCGGGACCGGGTACGGCGAGGGGCCCTCCATCACCGGCAGCACGAGCGTGCCGCCGCGGACGTCGAGGGTCACCGGCCGGGGCGGGGCCACGGTGTTGGGCCAGTCGGCGCCCGCGACCGACAGGCGCAGCCGGTGACCGCGGTCGAAGCGCCAGGCGGTCGCCTCGAGCTCGATCTCGACGTCGTAGGCCTCGCCGGGCTCGAGGGCCTCGGCGCGGTCCAGCCCGCCGCGGCGGGTCAGGTCGAGGACCCCGCGGGTGATCAGGGTCGACGTCCCGTCGGGTGCGAGGCTGCACAGCTTCGCCGACACAGTGGCGGCCAGCCCGTCGGTCGCGACCGACAGGCGCAGGACCGGGTTGCCCGCGAGCTCGACGCCGACGGCGTCGAAGTCCCAGGTGAGGGAATCGGCATCGTCGTGACGCTGGTCCAGCGGCTGCCCGTACGGCAGGTGACCGGCGCAGGAGATCCACGCCGCCGTACCGACGTCGGGGACCACCGGGTAGGCGCGCCGCCCGAGCAGGGTCAGCTCCCGGGTGCCGGAGCGCGGTGAGGGCCAGTCCTCGGCGCGCCACTCGCCGGGCACCGTGACGAGGTCCGGCTCCGGCGCGTGGGGGCGGCGCACGTACCAGACGGCGCTCGGCTCGCGGTCCACCCCGTTGTCGATCCCGCGCAGCCAGCGGTCCCACCAGCGCACCATCTCCGGCACCAGGTCGATCCGCGGGCCGGGATAGGAGGTCGACGCCGCCATGTGCGACCAGGGGCCCACGAGCAGGCGATGCGGGGTTCCGGCCGACTCGAGCGCGGCGACGGTGCGGAAGGTGTTGTTGCGGTAACCGTCCGCCCACCCGGCGACGATCATCACGGGGATCGAGACCGCTGCGTAGTCGGCCCGGATGGAGCCCGCCCGCCAGTACTCGTCGTCGAGCTGGTGGGCCAGCCAGGTCAGCAGCCAGGGCTGGTGGGCGTCGACCCGGGCCAGCCACTCCTCGCGCCAGCCGGTCGCGTCCTCGTCCCCCGCCGCCGGGCGTGACGCCCACACCGCAGGCACGGGCGGCAGGGCGTTCATCGCGGTCATGTAGTGGCAGTAGTCGACGAGGTCGAGCAGCCGAAGGGCCCCACCCATCCAGTGCACGTCGTCGGCGTAGCGGTCGTCACTGCCGTAGATCGCCAGCACCGCCTTGAGCGCCGGCACGGACTGTGCCGCCATCTGCAGGGAGTTGAACGCGCTGTACGACGTCCCGAACATCCCGACGTTGCCGGTGCTCCACGCCTGCTCGGAGATCCACCCGATGACATCGGCGAGGTCTTCGCGCTCCTGCTCGGGGTACTCGTCGACCGCCATGCCCTCCGAGCTGCCGGTGCCGCGAAGGTCGAGGCGCGCGACGACGTAGCCGTAGTCGCGGCACAGCCGCACGTACTCGGGCCGGTAGGACGCGGTGAGGTCGTCCTTGCGGTAGGGCAACGCCTCGAGCAGGCAGGGCTGCGGGCCCAGCGCTTCGTCGGGCAGCCACAGGGACACGGCCAGATGCGCTCCATCGCGCACCGGGACATAGGTGTCGAGCCGGATGACCTCCGCCACGCGGCCCTCCTCGACGTCAGCCACGGCCATGCTCCGCCAGGAGGCGCCGGACCGCGTCGACGGGCAGACCCTCGCTGACGTGCCCCCCTCGGCCCACGACCGTAGCCGAGGAGAGCAGGGCGTTGAGAACCGATTCCTCGGATGCGTCGACGACCGCCTCGAACAGCTCGTCGACCGCAGACCCACGCAGCGGCTCGCCCCCGCCGAGTCGCCCGGTTCGGTCGGAGCGCAGCCCGGTCGAGATGCCGAGGAAGATCTCGCCGCTGCCGTGGTTGGCGACCGAGCCGGCGCGCGCCATGCCCAGCCCGATCCGGCGGGCGACGCGCTCGCACTCGTCGGGGAGCAACGGGGCGTCGGTCACCGCGATCCCGATGCACGAGCCGGCTGGCGACCGTCCGGGCGGATCCGGGTCCGGTGGCAGGAGGCGCCCGACCGGTACGCCGTCGACGCACAGCCGGCCACGACTGCCCCAGAAGTTGCAGAGAAGGACCACTCCGAGCATGTGACCGGTGGACAGACGCCGCGAGGAGGTACCGATGCCGCCCTTGAAGCCCATGCACATCATCCCGGTGCCGGCTCCGACGGACCCCTCCGCCGGCGCGACGGTCGACGCGACGGAGGCCTCGGCTGCCGCCCACGCGGCGGCGACGTCCTCGCGGGTCACCTGCATCCGGCGGGCGTCGGAGAGCCAGGAGTCGTCGCACTCCCCGACCACCGGGATGACCACGTCCTCGGCCACGCCCGGGTCGCGTTCGGTCATGAGCTCGCACGCCGCGTCGTAGACACGCCCCAGCTGCATCGTCGACGTCAGGAAGACCGGCGTCTCCACCACGCCCCACTCCCCGGCCGTCAGCAGCCCGGTGCACTCGCCGGCTCCGTTCAGCACCGCGGCGCCCGCGACGACCGGCCGTCGGAAGGTGTCCTGGGCGGGCAGCAGGACGCTGACCCCGGTCCGGGCGACGCCGCGGCCCAGCGGCGGCTCGGGCTCGTCCCGCCACAGCGTCGCATGGCCCAACCCCACGCCGGGCACGTCCACGACGCTGCCCGTCGGGCCCGGTGGCAGGTCGCCGATCCTGATCTGTAGGTCAGCAACCCGCGGCATCGGCCCATCCTGCCGCACCGCACTGCCAGACTGGCCCTCCGTGGCCGAGGTTCACCTGCCGTTCGTCTGGACCGAGCGAGTCCTCGACCACGTCCCGGGCGCCGAGGTCTGGGTGGGGGTGAGCACCCCTGGCACCGAGGTCGCGCGGCGGGCGAGCCTGATCCGGGAGTCGCTGCTGGCCGCCGGGGCGAGCGAGGTGGCCGCGACCCCGCACGACGACACCTACCTGCTGGCCGTCCACGATCGCGGCCTCGTCCGCCACCTGCGCGACGTGCACGCCCAGTGGATGGCCTCGGACATCCCCGCCCTCGCCGGCCAGGACCGCGTCGTGCCGTACGTCTTCCCGACCGAGGGCATGCTGCAGGGGCTCCCGGTGCGCGACCCCACGGCCGTGCACGCCCGCGCTGGCCGCTGGTGCTACGACACCATGACCTTGGTCGGTCCCGGGACGTGGACCGCCGCGAGGGCCGCGGTCGACGCGGCACTGACCGCGGTCGACCTGGTGGTGGCCGGGGCGCGCAGCGCGTACGCCCTCACCCGGCCCCCGGGCCACCACGTGACACGTGCGGCATACGGCGGCTCGTGCTACCTGAACAACGCGGCGGTCGCCGCCTCGGCCCTGCTCGGCGCGGGGTACGAGCGCGTGGCCGTCGTCGACGTCGACGCCCACCACGGCAACGGCACCCAGGCGGTGTTCTACGAGCGACCGGAGGTGCTCTACGCCTCGGTCCACGTCGACCCGGGGGCCGGCTGGTTCCCGCACTACGCCGGCTTCGCCGAGGAGACGGGACGTGGTCCGGGAACAGGGGCGAACCGCAACGTCGCGCTGGCCCCCGGAGCCGGCGACCAGACGTGGCTCCACGGCATCGACCAGCTGCTCGATGCGGTGGCGGCGCACCGCAGCCAGGTGCTCGTGGTCTCCCTCGGCGTCGACGCGGCCATGGACGACCCGGAGTCACCGCTGCGGGTCAGCAGCGAGGGGTACGGCGCCACCGGGACCCGCCTCGCCGCGACGGGGCTGCCGTGCGTCCTCGTCCAGGAGGGCGGTTACCACCTGCCGACCCTGGGCGGCCTGGTCACCGCGGTCCTCGCCGCCTTCGCCTGAGCCGGCTCGCCCGGACGGGGTAGCGACGCGGCGCACCATCGCCGCCGGCGGCCCGACACAGGTGGCGGGGCTAGGCTGGTGCGCCGGCCCAGGTGGTCGCTCGTTCCTGGCTCGTGACCCGGCCGGCCCCGTTCCCAGCAGCCAGGAGACTCGCAGGAGCGCCGCGCGTCGTGTCCAGCCAGGTAGCCGAGTTCGGCCCCAACCAGTGGCTCGTCGACGAGATCTACCAGCAGTACCTCAGCGACCCGAACTCCGTCGACCCGGCGTGGTGGGAGTTCTTCGCCGACTACAAGCCCGCGGACGCGACGCTCCCCGCGGGTGCGCCCACCGACGAGCTGCCGGGGGCGACCGAGCCCGCCACGGAGCCGGCCGCCGCACCGGCGGCGACCCCCGAGGCCACTCCGCCGGCGGGCCGCAGCCCCGCGTCCGACGCGGTGACGCCGGAGCCGACCGTCGGCGGCGTCCCACGGTCCTCGGCCAAGCCGGCGCCGCGCGCCGTACCGCCGCAGGCGGAGCCCGTCGGGCTCACCCCGCCGACCACGACCCCCCTGCAGGTCGTCGAGCCACCGCGCCACGAACCGCAGAGCCAGGTGCTGCGCGGACCGGCCGCGCGGGTCGTCTCCAACATGGAGGCCAGCCTCACCGTCCCGACCGCGACCTCGGTGCGCGCCGTCCCGGCCAAGCTGCTGATCGACAACCGGCTGGTCATCAACAACCAGCTGGCCCGGGCGCGCGGGGGCAAGGTCTCCTTCACCCACCTCATCGGCTGGGCCGTCGTCCAGGCCGTCAAGGCGATCCCGGCCATGAACGCCCACTTCGCCGAGGTCGACGGCAAGCCCACCCTCGTCGACCCGGGGCAGGTCAACCTCGGACTGGCCATCGACCTCGCGCGACCCGACGGCTCCCGTCAGCTGCTCGTCCCCTCGATCAAGGACGCCGACCGCCTGGACTTCGCACAGTTCTGGACGAGCTATGAGGACCTGGTCCGCCGGGCACGGGCGGGCAAGCTCGCGGTAGAGGACTTCGCCGGGACGACGCTGACCCTGACCAACCCCGGGACGATCGGGACCGTGCACTCCGTGCCCCGGCTCATGGCGGGGCAGGGCGCGATCATCGGCGTGGGCGCGATGGACTACCCCGCCGAGAGGCA
>DATJPE010000022.1 GCA_035506535.1 Actinomycetes bacterium
GCCGGCCGCGAGGCCCATCACGCGACGGCCCACCCCGGTGCTCCCGGTGAAGGAGACCATCGCGACGTCAGGGTGGGACACCAGGTGCTCACCGGCCACCGGCCCGGTCCCCGTGACCACGTTGACCACCCCGTCCGGCACCCCCGCGTCGTGGCAGGCGTCGGCGAGCATCAGCGCGGTCAGTGGGGTGATCTCGGCCGGCTTGAGCACGATGGTGTTGCCGGCGGCCACAGCCGGCAGCACCTTCCACGCCGCCATCTGCAGCGGGTAGTTCCACGGGGCGATCGACCCGACGACGCCGACCGCCTCGCGGCGGACGTAGGAGGTGTGGTCCGCGGAGTATTCCCCCGCCGCCCTGCCCTCGAGGGTGCGGGCCGCCCCCGCGAAGAAGATGGTGTTGTCGACGGTGCCCGGGACGTCGAAACCGGAGGAGAGCCGGATCGGCTTGCCGGCCTGGCGGGACTCCACGGTGGCCAGGTCCGCCGAGCGCTCCTCGAGCAGTCGCGCGAGCGCCAGCAGGGCCGTGCCACGCTCGGCCGGCGTCGCCCGCGACCATTCGGGGAGGGCGCGTCGAGCGGCCTCGACGGCCGCGTCGACGTCGTCTGGACCGGCCAGCGCGAGGCTGGCCAGCGACCGACCGTCGGAGGGGTCGAGAAGCTCGATCCGCTCGCCGGACGTTCCGTCCACCCTGCGCCCACCGACGCTGCAGGACCCCACGATCCCGGGCGGGGAGCCCACCGACCACCTCCGTCATCCATCACGAGGAATGGGCATCCTCACACAGCACGAGGCATTCGCCAAGCGATTCCGTCGCCGGAAGATCAATTGACGACGGAATCGACACGACGTCCGACCATCCGGCAGGATCTTCCAGCCTGTCACCCAGCAAGCGCAACCACCTGACACACTGCGACCGTGGCCGCTCTCCCCACACTGTCCGCGGTCCTCGCGCTCCCGGTGGTGCGCCGAGGGGCGCCCGAGGTCGTGGCGGGCGCCGAGGCGCTGGACCGCCCGGTCCGCTGGGCGCACGTGGCCGAGGTGGTCGACATCGGCTCGCTCCTGCGCGGGCGGGAGCTGCTGCTGACCACCGGGATGGCCCTCCCCGACGACCCGGCCGGGCTGCGCGCCTACGTGGCCGGCCTGGTCGCCGCCGACGCCGCCGGGGTGGTCGTCGAGCTCGGACGCCGCTACGTCGACGCCCTGCCGCCCGCCCTGGTGTCCGCCGCACGGGAGCAGGGACTTCCCCTGGTGGTGCTCGCCCACGAGACCCGGTTCGTGGAGATCACCGAGGCCGTCCACCAGCTGGTGGCCGACGCCCAGCTCTTCGAGCTCCGGGCCTCCGAGGAGCTGCATCGGGCCTTCACCGAGCTGGCCGTCGAGGGCGCCGATGCCACGACCGTCGTGCGGGAGGCCGCCCGCCTGGCGCACCGGCCGGTGGTGCTGGAGAACCTCACCCACCAGGTCCTGGCCTACGACGCTGCCGGGCAGTCGCCGGCCGACGTGCTCGCCGACTGGGAGGCCCGCTCCCGCCGGGTCCGCTGCGCGGGCCGGACCGGGCGGGACCCGGCTTCGGGCTGGGTGGTCAGCCAGGTGGGCGCCCGCGGGACGGACTGGGGCCGGCTCGTGCTGGTGTCGGACGGATCGGGCGGGGAGCACTCCGCCGTGCCCGACGTACGGGACGCGATGCTCCTGGAGCGCGCCGCGGAGGCGCTGGCCCTCAATCGTCTCCTGGACCGGGACAGGGAGTCCCTGGAGCGCCAGGCCCATCGGGTGCTGCTCTCGGCGGTGCTCCACCATGCGCTGCCGGTCGAGGAGATCGCGGTACGGGCCAAGGCGCTGGGGGTTCCGCTCGACCGCCGCCACGTCGTCGCGCTCGTCCTGCTACCGGAGGTCGCCGCCGAGCCGTCGGTGATCCTCGAGGAGGAGGCGTTGCGCGACCTCGCCGAAGCAGCTGCCGCGGCGGTGCGCGAGGCGCGGCTGATGGCCCTCGTCGCCCCGGTGGACGACGGCGTCGGGGTCCTCATCAGCGCGGCGAGCACGGCTCGGGCTGACGCCGCAGTTGACGAGCTCGCGGAACGGCTGCGCCAGGGGACGCCGCGGCCCGGGGTGGTCGGCGTCGGCTCGGTGGTGTCGGATCTGCGTGAGCTGCGCCGCTCCGTGCTGGAGGCGGTCCACGTCGCCGAGGCCGCGGTGCGAGAGCCGGGTCGGCAGGTGCACCGCCTGGCGGACGTACGGCTGCGCGGCCTGCTTCACCTGCTGCGCGACGACGCCAGGCTGCAGACCTATGTCGAACGCGAGCTCGGTCCGCTGCTGTCCTGGGACGCGGCCCACCGCTCGGACCTGCTCGGCATCCTGCGGACCTATCTCGGCGCCGGGCGGAACAAGTCGGCGGCCGCCGCCGCCGCGCACCTGTCCCGTCCCGCCTTCTACGAGCGCCTGGCCCGCCTCGAGCAGATCCTCGGTGCCGACCTCGACGACGTGGAGTCCTGCCTGTCGTTGCACGTCGCCGTCCTGGCCATCGACGCCGTCCGTTCGGGAATGTACCCAAGGTAGTTGAATGCTGTAATACTCGCGCAGACCACTTGCGGAGCGACCCCGAGCCACCGGGAGGCCCCGTGCCCGCCGTCACCCCCGCCGACCTCGCCGTCCTGCCGCGCCTGGCCGAGCCGGACGCCGCCGCCGAGGAGCGCGAGACGCTTCGCGTGGTGACCGGGATCTCGACCCTCGAGGGTGAGGGCTTCCCGGTCCGTCGGCCCTTCCCCGGCAAGCTGCACCTGTCGGAGAGCGACCCGTTCCTGCTCCTCGACCACATGGGAGCGATCGAGTACGCCCCCGGCGAGCCCAAGGGCACGGCCTGGCACCCGCACCGCGGCTTCGAGACCGTCACCTACATCATCGACGGCGCGTTCGCGCACCAGGACTCCACCGGCGGCGGCGGCCTGATCAGCAACGGGGACACGCAGTGGATGACGGCGGGCAGCGGCCTGCTGCACATCGAGACGCCCCCCGAGGAACTCGTGGTGCGCGGCGGGCTGTTCCATGGCGTCCAGATCTGGGTGAATCTGCCGCGCTCGCTGAAGTGGACCCCGCCGCGCTACCAGGACATCCGCGGATCTGCGGTGAGCCTGCTCAGCTCCGCCGACGGCGGCGTGCTGGTCCGCGTCATCGCCGGTGACCTCGGTGGGTGCGCCGGCCCAGGGATCACCTGGACCCCCATCGTGCTGGCCCACGCGACCCTGCAGCCCGGGGCCCAGCTCCGGACGCCCTGGCGGTCTGACTTCAACGCGATGGTGTACGCGCTGTCGGGCAGCGGATCGACCGGGCCGGACCGCGCCCCGCTCCGCGAGGGACAGCTGGCCCTCCTCGGCGAGGGCGAGGTCGTGAGCGTGCGGGCCGACGACCGTATGCAGGGGCCAGGGCAGACCCTCGAGGTCCTTCTCCTCGGCGGGCAGCCGATCCGCGAGCCCATCGCCCACTACGGACCCTTCGTCATGAACACCCACGAGGAGATCGCCCAGACGCTCGCGGACTTCGCCGCCGGGCGGCTGGGGCAGGTCCCGGTCACGCATCTGTCGAGTTGATCCGCGCGTAGCACGCGGCCTCTACCCTGGGCATGTCGGTCACGCGAGACGTACCGGGAAGGCAGAGGCGCCATGAGCGACCCGCACTACGACCTGCTCGTGATCGGTTCGGGCCCCGGGGGTCAGCGCGCGGCGATCGCCGCGGCCAAGCTGGGCAAGAAGGCGGCCGTGGTCGAACGGCGCCACATGGTCGGCGGGGTGTGCATCAACACGGGGACCATCCCGTCCAAGACGCTGCGCGAGGCCGTGCTCTACCTGACGGGCATGAACATGCGCGACCTCTACGGGCAGAACTACCGCGTCAAGCAGGACATCACCGTGCAGGACCTGCTCGCGCGCACCACGCACGTCATCGGCCGTGAGATCGAGATCGTCCGCAGCCAGCTGTTCCGCAACGACGTGGACCTGATCAACGGGACCGCGCGCTTCGTCGACGAGCACACCGTGGCCGTGCGGCCGCACGACGGCGACCACGACCGCCGCTACTCCGCAGACGTGATCATCATCGCGGTGGGGACGCGCCCCGCCCGCCCGACGCAGGTCGAGTTCGACGAGGAACGCATCATCGACAGCGACGGCATCCTGTTGATGGAACGAGTGCCGCGCACGATGGTGGTCGTCGGCGCCGGCGTCATCGGCATCGAGTACGCGTCGATGTTCGCCGCCCTCGGAACCAAGGTGACCGTCGTCGAGCGCAACGAGCGCATGCTCGACTTCGTCGACTCCGAGATCGTCGACGGTCTGCGCTTCCACCTGCGCGACCTGTCGGTGACCTTCCGGTTCGGCGAGACCGTCGCGAAGGTCGAGACCGGCTCGCAGGGCACCGTCACGACCCTGGAGAGCGGCAAGCGGATCCCGGCGGACACGGTCATGTACTCGGCCGGTCGACAGGGTGCGACCGACGAGCTGGACCTGGCGTCCGCCGGGCTGGAGGCCGACGACCGCGGCCGGATCAAGGTCGGCCCGGACTTCCGTACCGCCGTCGACCACATCTACGCGGTCGGTGACGTCATCGGCTTCCCGGCTCTCGCCGCGACGTCGATGGAGCAGGGCCGCCTCGCGGCCTACCACGCGTTCGGGGAGCCGTTCAACAGCCTGATCTCCCTGCAGCCGATCGGCATCTACACCGTCCCCGAGATCAGCTTCTGCGGGCAGACCGAGGACCAGCTCACCCGCTCGTCAGTGCCGTACGAGGTCGGCATCAGCCGCTACCGCGAGCTCGCGCGCGGCCAGATCGTCGGTGATACCTACGGGATGCTCAAGCTCCTCGTGTCGACCGAGACGCGTCTGCTGCTCGGGGTGCACGTCTTCGGCACCCAGGCCACCGAGCTGGTCCACGTCGGGCAGGCCGTCATGACCTGCGGCGGGACCGTCGACCAGCTGGTGGACACGGTCTTCAACTACCCGACGCTGTCGGAGGCGTACAAGGTGGCGGCCCTCGACGCCGTCAACAAGATCCGTGCCGTCGACCGGATGAACGGCTGGACCACCTCGTAACCCCACCCCGATCCCGGGCAGGCGAGGGGTGGCGGGCTGGGGTCAGCCGTACGTCTGCCGGCCGGCCAGCCACGTCCCCGTCACGGGGAGGTGCGGCCACTCGCGCGGGTCCACGCCGAAGGGGTCGGTAGCGAGGGCGACCAGGTCGGCGCGGCACCCGACGGCGATGCGCCCCCACCGGTCCTCCTCGAAGGCCTGGTGGGCGACACCGGAGGTGTAGGCGCGCCACGCGTCCCGCGGCGTCACGCATTCCTCGGGCAGCCAGGCCGGGCCTCCCGCGTACGACCGGGTCACGGCGACCGCCAGGCCGTCGAGCGGGCGGTAGGACGACACGGGCCAGTCGCTGCCGAACGACAGCCGCGCCCCGGAGCGAAGGATCGACCCGGTCGCGTAGTGCAGCACGGCACGCGCGCCGAGACGAGGCAGGACGAGGGTGCGCAGCCCAGGCTCGAGGCAGTGCCAGAGCGGCTCGAAGTTCGCCACCACCCCCAGGTCGGCGAAGCGGCGCAGGTCGGCGTGGTCGATGAGCTGGGTGTGCGCGATGACCGGCCGCCGCACACGGGGCGGGTTCACCCGGGCCGCATGGGCGAAGGCGTCGAGCGCGACGCGCACGCCCGCGTCCCCGATCGCGTGGATGTGCGCCTGGAAGCCCTGCGCGTCGAAGGCCGCCACCGCCTCCCCCAGCTCGGCCGGGTCCCACACCGGCAGCCCGCAGCTGTGCGCCGGCTCCAGGTAGGGCTGGAGCACGGCCGCCGTCCCCGCCTCGATGATGCCGTCCGCGAAGAACTTCACCGTCCTCGCGGACACGACGCCGTCGCTGGCCTCGTCCCGAGCGGCGACGAAACGCGGAAGGTCGTCCCGCCACCTACCGGGATCGGCCCGCAGCGCGACGTTGGCGCGGATCGGCAACTCGCCGCTGACGGCGAGGTAGGTCCGCAGGTCCTCGACCGACGCGGCCGCCTCCTGCAGCCAGGTCACCCCCGAGGCGGCCAGCAGCCGAGCCGCGGCGAGCAGCCCTGCCCGGCGCTGCGCCTCGGTGGGGGGCGGCACCAGTCGCCGGACGAGGTCGACCGCGCTCCACTCCACGAGCGTCCCGATCGGCGTCCCGTCCGCGCGGCGCGCGATCGTCCCGGACGGCGGATCCGGTGTTCGCTCGTCGATGCCCGCCAGCCGCAGCGCGGCCGAGTTCACCCACGCGCAGTGGTGGTCGCTCGCCTCGAGGAGGACGGGACGGTCCGCGACGGCCGTGTCCAGCCAGGTGGCGTCGAAGATCCCGTCGGCGGTGAGGGACGGGCTGTAGGAGCCGCCGAGGATCCAGGTGTCGTGAGGTCGCTCTGCGGCGTACCGGCGGACCACGTCGAGGACCTCAGCGACCGACGCGCAGGCACGCACCGGCGCCCAGTCGAGCTCGACCCCGCCCCAGAGCGGATGGATGTGCCCGTCGCCGAAGGAGGGCAGCAGCACGCCGTCGCCCAGGTCGACGACCTCCGTAGCCGGGCCCCACAGGGCGATCGCGTCGTCGTCGAGTCCGCTGATCCCTCCGCCTGTCACCGCCACGGCCCTCGCCAGCGGGCGCTCGTCGACCATCGTCCGAACGGTCCCGGCCACGAGCAGGAGATCGGCGCTCACGGGGGCGACGCTACCGACGCCTCGCGTGTACGGGTGGCGGGCAGGGGAAGGTGGGCGGGTGCGAGCCGAACTGCGGGTCCTCCACTCGGAGCCCGACCCAGCCAGCCCGCCCGGCGATCCCGCGGCCTTGGACCATCCCGCTCGGCATGTTCGCTGCGCCATGATGCGTCGGTGGGACCGGGAACGATGAATGCGCGAAGCCCACGGGCGTGCGGTGCTCGGGTGCCTCGCCGACCCCGCAGCACGTGCGGGAAGCGACGGGTCGTGCGGGTAGCGGTATCGGCATGCGTGGCGCTGCTCGTGTGCGCGTGCAATGACGTCACCTCACCGAAGTCCGCTTCGCCGAGTGCGACAGCCGCCACCCCGACGCCGATCAGTGCTGCCGGCGCCCAGAAGATCCCGCTCGCCCAACGGATCCGGACGGTGACACAGGCGGGCAGGGTCGGGATACCCATCGTCGCCTTTGGGTCGGTCTGGGCGAAGACCGGTCCGGGCGATGTGGTCAGGATCGACGAAACGACAGGCAAGCTCGAGCAGACGTATCCGACCGACCGACCGGCGCCCGTCCCCGGATGTGAGGGAATGGGGGCAACCGAGAACGCGCTATGGGTGTGCCGACGGCCGGGGACCTACATCCGTCTGACGCCACAGGGTCGCATCTCGCACCAGGTCTCCTTCGACGGTTACCACGATCAGTTGCGCATTCCCGCCATGGCCGGTCGGTTGTGGTTGCTCGGAGAGGACCGTACGGCGCTCCACACGCTCGATGCCGCCACCGGCAAGGAGGTGGGAGCTCCGATCGAGATGCCGGTGCCCGGGTGCGACAACGTCGCCGTCGGCCTGGACGCGGTCTGGGTCGCCTGCCACCTTCTCGGTCTCGTCAAGGTCGACCCAGTCTCGCGCTCGATCAGTGGAACCGTGTCGTGGCCCGGCGGGTCGTACGTGGCCGTCGACACGCACCTGCTGATCGGCGGCTACCGGGGCGTCGCTGAGGTCGACCCGCACAGTCTCACCGTGCGCTCCGCCTTCGACCTGAGGCCTGACTACAAGGGTGACCTGACGACGTCCGGTAATCAGGCCTGGGTCGCAACGTCAGGCGCGACACCGTTGACGCAACTCGACCTGAACGGACAAACGGTCGCCGCGGTGCTGACCACGCCCGACCCCTTCGACTTCGTGGGCGTCACGTTGGCGCACGGCACGCTGTGGGTGTCGGACTCCAACGACAGGGCGAATCGACACCGGATGCTCTCCGTCAGTACGACTGCGACCTCAACGAGCCCCTGATCCGCCCCCTCAGGCGGCCCACTCCCCATGACCGCACGCCGATCAGGGCTTGTGACACACCGCGCAGTATGGCAGTCGGCGACCGCGCCCGACGCGTTCGTCACGCGAGTCCTCGGCCGGCTGACACGACATGGCAGCGCCCGGCCCCGCACACGCGGGACCGGGCGCCAGCCTCGTCAGGTCAGCTCTCGATGTTGGCCATCACGTGCTTGATGCGCGTGTAGTCCTCCAGGCCGTACATCGACAGGTCCTTGCCGTAGCCGCTGTGCTTGAACCCGCCGTGGGGCATCTCGGCGACGAGCGGGATGTGGGTGTTGATCCACACGCAGCCGAAGTCCAGCCGCTTGGCCATCCGCATCGCACGCCCGAAGTCCTTCGTCCACACCGAGGAGGCCAAGCCGTACTGCACCCCGTTGGCCCACCGCAGCGCCTCGGCCTCGTCGCTGAAGCGCTGAACGGTGATGACGGGACCGAAGATCTCCTCCTGGATGAACCGGTCGTCCTGCCGGAGGTCGGACACGACGGTGGGCTCGAAGAAGTACCCGCGGTCGCCCTGCTGGTGCCCGCCGGTGGTGACCTGAGCGTGTGACGGCACGTCCTCGAAGAACGAGGTGAGCCGGGCCAGCTGGTTGGCATTGTTGACCGGCGGGACGAGGGCGTCCTCGTCGTGCGGGCCCTTGTGGTAGGTGGTCGCGGTGCTCTTCGCGGCCTCGGTGAGCGCTGCGACGAAGTCGTCGTACACCCCGGGACCGGCGAGCACCCGCGTCGCGGCGGTGCAGTCCTGGCCCGCGTTGAAGTACCCGGCCACCGAGATCGCCTCGACCGCGGCCTCGATGTCGGCGTCGTCGAAGATGACGACCGGCGCCTTGCCGCCGAGCTCGAGGTGCACCCGCTTGACGTCCTTGGCGGCCGAGCCGGCGACCTCCATGCCGGCGCGGACGGACCCGGTGATGGCCACCATCTGCGGGACGGGGTGCTCGACGACCGAGCGACCCGTGTCGCGGTCACCGCAGATGACGTTGAAGACCCCTGGCGGCACGATGCCCGCGTCGTTGATGAGCTCGGCCATGCGCACCGTCGTCACCGGCGTGGTGTCCGAGGGCTTCAAGACGATGGTGTTGCCGGCGGCGAGGGCGGGCGCGAACTTCCAGACCGCCATCATCATCGGGTAGTTCCAGGGGGTGACCTGCCCGATCACGCCGATCGGCTCGCGTCGGATGATCGAGGTGTGCCCCGCCATGTACTCCCCGGCCGAGCGGCCCTCGAGCACCCGCGCGGCGCCCGCGAAGAAGCGGATCTGGTCCAGCATCGGGGGGATCTCCTCCGAGCGGGTCAACCCGATCGGCTTGCCGGTGTTCTCGCTCTCCAGCGCGATGAGCTCCTCGGCGTTGTCCTCGAGGACGTCCGCGATCGCCAGTAGTGCCTTCTGGCGCTCGGAGGGGGTCGAGTCCCGCCAGGACTCGAAGGCCTCGGCGGCCGCCCGGTAGGCCCGGTCCACGTCCTCCGGTGAGGAGACCGGGGCCGAGGCGAAGACCTCCCCAGTGGTGGGGTTGATCAGGTCGGAGCTCCGACCGTCGGTGGCGGGAACCCTCTTGCCGTCGACCACGTTGCGCAGCTCGCGCTTGTCGCTCACGCCGCTCGTCCTTCCTCTTCGCTCGCCTGTTCGCTGGCCCATTGGCTGGCCCGCCTGCTCGCCCGTTCGCTCGGCCACCGGTCGCTTCTCGCCGGCGGACCTCGCCTGGGCGGAGCCTAGCCCCGGACTGCCGAAGACGACAGGCCCGACCCGTCTCGGCCACGGAATGCGCAATCCTGACGTTGCTGAGATTCGGATTCGCTTGCGTTCGCCGGGTCCGGCCCCCGAGAATGCCCGTCATGCCGAGGTCCGAGCGCAACGGAAGTGCGCCCCTCGACTCGGTCAGCAAGGCGATCATCGAACAGCTCCAGGAGGACGGGCGACGCCCGTACGCCGCGATCGGCAAGGCGGTCGGCCTCTCCGAGGCGGCCGTTCGCCAGCGCGTCCAGCGCCTGCTCGAGGCGGGCGTCATGCAGATCGTGGCCGTCACCGACCCCCTGACCGTCGGGTTCCCCCGCGCGGCCATGATCGGTATCCGGGTCGACGGGGACAGCGAGTCCGTGGCGGACAAGCTCGCGTCGTTCAGCGAGATCGATTACGTCGTGCTCACCGCCGGCAGCTTCGACGTGCTGGTGGAGGTCGTCTGCGAGGACGACGACCACCTGCTCGAGATCATCAACAAGCGGATCCGGGCCATCCCGGGAGTCCTGTCCACCGAGAGCTTCGTCTACCTGAAGCTCCGCAAACAGATCTACACATGGGGTACGAGATGACCACTCCGCAGGGCTTCGAAGAGGCCGGGGAAGACCGGCTCGCAGATCGCGCCGCAGACCATCTGTGGATGCACTTCACGCGCCACTCGGTCTATCACCAGGGTCACCACGTGCCGGTGATCGTCCGTGGCGACGGCGCGTACGTCTACGACGACCAGGGCAAGCGCTACCTCGACGGCCTGGCCGGGCTGTTCACCGTGCAGATCGGTCACGGCCGTACCGAGCTGGCCGAGGCCGCCGCGAAGCAGGCCTCCGAGCTCGCGTTCTTCCCGCTGTGGTCCTACGCGCACCCCAAGGCGATCGAGCTCGCCGAGCGACTGGCGGACTACGCCCCCGGGGATCTCGGCCACGTGTTCTTCACCAGCGGCGGCGGCGAGGCGGTGGAGACCGCGTGGAAGCTCGCCAAGCAGTACTTCAAGCTCACCGGGAAGCCGTTGAAGCACAAGGTCATCAGCCGCTCGATCGCCTATCACGGGACGCCGCAGGGCGCTTTGTCGATCACGGGCATCCCCGAAGCGAAGATGTACTTCGAGCCGCTCGTACCCGGCGGTTTCAAGGTCCCGAACACCAACTTCTACCGGGCACCGGCGCACGAGGACGACGAGGCGGCCTTCGGCCGGTGGGCGGCGGACCGCATCGAGGAGGCCATCGAGTTCGAGGGGCCCGACACGGTCGCGGCGGTGTTCCTGGAGCCCGTGCAGAACTCGGGTGGGTGCTTCCCTCCCCCACCCGGGTACCTGCAGCGGGTACGTGAGATCTGCGACAAGCACGACGTGCTGTTCGTCGCGGACGAGACGATCTGCGCCTTCGGCCGCATCGGCGAGATGTTCGCGATGAACCGGTTCGGCGTGACCCCCGACATCATCACGTGCGCGAAGGGCATCACGTCCGGGTACGCGCCGCTGGGCGCGATGATCGCCTCGGAGCGCCTCTTCGAGCCGTTCCGCCACGGGACGACGTACTTCGCCCACGGGTACACCTTCGGCGGGCACCCGGTGTCGTGCGCGGTCGCGCTCGCGAACCTCGACATCTTCGAGCGCGAGGGCATCAACGAGCACGTGCGCGCGAACGAGGGCGCCTTCCGCGGCACCCTCGAGAAGCTGTTGGACCTGCCCATCGTCGGCGACGTCCGCGGCGAGGGGTACTTCTACGGCATCGAGCTGGTCAAGGACAAGGCCACCAAGGAGACCTTCGACGAGGACGAGTCCGAGCGGCTGCTGCGGGGCTACCTGTCGAAAGCGCTGTTCGACTCCGGCCTCTACTGCCGGGCGGACGACCGCGGCGACCCGGTCGTGCAGCTGGCTCCGCCGCTCATCATCGGGCAGCCCGAGTTCGACGAGATCGAGCAGATCCTGCGCGAGGTGCTCAAGGGCGCCGAGGGCGTCCTCTGACCCAGGTGGGCGTCACGGCGCGGACGCGCGTCCGACGCCTGCCGGAGAAGGCGGTCCACGACCGAGCCGTCATGCACGCGATCCTGGACGCGGGACTCGTGGCGCACGTGTCGGTCGTGGACCGGGAGGGCCAGCCGTACGTCGTCCCCGTCGGGTACGCCCGCCAGGGGGAGCGCGTCGTCTTCCACGGCTCGACGGCCTCGCGGCTCTTCCTCGCCCTCGCCCAGGGCGCGCCGACGTGCCTGACCGTGACCCTGCTCGACGGCCTCGTCGTGGCGCGCTCGCTCTTCGAGTCCTCGATGCACTACCGCAGCGTGATGGTGCTTGGCCGGTGCGAGGTCCTGCGGGCCGAGGAGAAGCTGGCCGCGCTCGACGTGATCAGCGACCACCTCATGCCGGGTCGGCGCCGCGACGCCCGCTCGCCGAGCAAGAAGGAGCTCGCCGCGACGAACGTCCTGGCGCTCCCGCTCGACGAGGCCAGCGTCAAGGTCAGCCAGGCCCCGCCGGACGACAACCCCGACGACCTCGACCTGCCGGTGTGGGCCGGCGTGGTACCGCTGCGCGAGGTCTTCGGCGAGCCGGTCGACGCCCCGGACCTCCGGTCGGCCCAGGAGGTCCCCGACTACGTGCGAGCGTGGAGCCGATGACGACGTCCCTGTGGTGGGACACCCTGCCACCCGAGCTGAGCGGACCCCGACGAGCCGCCCTCGACGGCGACCGCGAGGCCGACGTCGCCATCGTCGGCGCCGGCTTCACCGGCCTCTGGACCGCCTACCACCTGCTCCGCCAACGACCCGGCCTCGACGTCGTCGTGCTCGAGCGCGAGGTCGCCGGCTTCGGCGCGTCCGGCCGCAACGGCGGCTGGTGCTCGGCGTTGTTCCCGTCGTCGTGGGCGAAGGTGGCGAGGACCTCCTCGCGCGACGCCGCGATCGCCTTGCAGCGCGGTCTGTTCGAGACCGTCGACGAGATCGGCACGATCGTGGCCGAGGAGGGGATCGACTGCCACTGGGCCAAGGGCGGCACGTACGTGCTCGCGCGCACGCCCGTCCAGCTGGAGCGGGCGCGGGCGCACGTGGCCGAGGCCCGTACCTTCGGCTTCGGCCCGGAGGACTACCGCTTCCTCGACGCCCGGGAGGCGCGCGCCGGGGTCGGGGCGAGCGACGTGCTCGGGGCGACGTACACGCCGCACTGTGCGGCGATCCACCCTGCGCGGCTGGTCCGGGGGCTGGCGCTGGCGGTGGAGCGACGCGGCGGGCGCATCCACGAGGCGACCACCGTGCGCTCCGTCGAGCCGGGCGTGGTGCGCACGGTCTCCGGCCATGTGCGTGCCAGGCACGTGATCCGCGCGACCGAGGGGTACACACCGACGCTGACGGGGCACAAGCGGACGCTGGCGCCGGTGTACTCCCTCATGCTGGCCACCGAGCCGCTGCCCGCGTCGTTCTGGGAGCAGGCTGGGCTGCGGGAGCGGGCGACCTTCGCCGACGAGCGGCACCTGATCATCTACGGGCAGCGGACCGCGGACGGCCGAATCGCCTTCGGCGGTCGCGGCGCGCCGTACCACTACGGCTCGCGGATCAGCCCCGCGTTCGACTCCAACCCGCGCGTCTTCGACGAGCTGCGCCGGGTGCTCTGGGACGTCTTCCCCGGGCTCGGTGACGTCGACGTCACCCACCGCTGGGGCGGCCCGCTCGGTGTCCCGCGCGACTGGTACGCCTCCGTCGGACTCGACCCCACGACGGGGCTCGGCTGGGCGGGCGGGTACGTCGGTGACGGCGTGGGCGCGTCGCACCTGGCCGGGCGTACCCTCGCCGACCTGGTCCTCGGGGAGGACACTCCCCGCACCGGGCTGCCGTGGGTGGGCCACCACTCCCGGCCGTGGGAGCCGGAGCCGTTGCGCTGGCTCGGGGCCAACGCGGGCCTGAGGGTGATGACGGCCGCCGACCACGAGGAGGCCCGTACGGGCCGGCCGTCGCGGTTGGCCGCCGCCTTCGGCCGCTTCATCGGCCAGTGACGCGGCCGGCGGCTGTCACGCACGCACGAGCACGACGACGCAGCCGCACGACGCAGCACGTCGACGCAGCCGCACGACGCAGGAGGAGGATGAGGGGCATGACCGCTACGCCGACGTCGCCGGTGGACCTGCTCGCCCTGGACGGGCTGCTCTCCGAGGAGGAGCGCGAGATCCGCGACACGGTGCGGCGCTGGCTCGCGCAGCACGTACGCCCGCAGGTCGCCGAGTGGTACGAGGCCGGCGAGATCCCGGCGCGCGAGCTCGCGCGGGGGCTCGGCGAGCTCGGGCTGCTCGGCATGCACCTGCATGGCTGGGACTGCGCGGGTACGTCGGCGACGGCGTACGGTCTGGCCTGCCTCGAGCTCGAGGCGGTGGACTCCGGGATCCGCTCGCTGGTGTCCGTGCAGGGATCCCTGGCCATGTTCGCCATCCACGCCTTCGGCAGCGACGAGCAGCGCGACGAGTGGCTGCCGCGGATGGCGGCCGGTGAGGCCATCGGCTGCTTCGGCCTGACCGAGCCCGACTTCGGCTCCAACCCCTCGGGCATGCGCACTCGCGCCAAGCGCGACGGCGAGGACTGGGTGCTCGACGGCTCCAAGATGTGGATCACCAACGGCACGGTCGCCGACGTCGCCGTCGTGTGGGCGCAGACCGACGACGGGATCCGGGGCTACGTCGTCCCGACCGACACGCCCGGCTTCTCGGCACGCGAGGTCGGCCACAAGCTGTCGCTGCGCGCCTCGGTGACGGCCGAACTGGTCCTGGAGGGCGTACGGCTCCCGGCTTCGGCGCAGCTGCCCGGCGTCGCCGGCCTCCGAGGACCGCTGTCGTGCCTGAACGAGGCGCGCTTCGGCATCGTGTTCGGGGCGCTGGGGGCGGCGCGTGACTGCCTCGAGACCGCGATCGACTACGCGCTCACCCGCGAGCAGTTCGACCAGCCGATCGCGGCGTTCCAGCTCACCCAGGCCAAGCTCGCCGACATGACGCTGGAGTGGCAGAAGGGCTACCTCCTGGCGCTGCACCTCGGCCGGCTCAAGGACGCCGGAGCGCTTCGTCCGGAGATGGTGAGCGTGGGCAAGCTGAACAACGTCCGCGAGTCACTGCAGATCGCGCGGACCGCGCGGACCATCCTCGGCGCGAACGGCATCACCGGCGAGTACCCGGTGATGCGGCATGCGAACAACCTGGAGTCGGTCTTGACCTATGAGGGGACGACCGAGATGCACACCCTGGTCGTGGGTCAGGCCCTCACCGGGATCCCCGCCTTCCGCTGACCCGCCTGTCCCCGGCCTGTCCCGACCCGTACCCCGCCTTGCCGACGCGTACCCCGCCTTGCCAATGCGTACCCCGCCTTGCCGACGCGTACCCCGCCCGTCCCGACCCGTTCCCCGCCTCGCACGCTTGCCTCTCCACCCCGACTTGTGGCGGGCTAGACGTCAATCAACGTGACGTGAGTGACGAGCAACCCGCCACAAGTGGAGATGGGGAGGGTGAGGGTGAGGCTGGAAGGTGCCGGTCAGAAGGTGTCGGGGGTGTCGAGGATGCGGTAGACCCTCGACTCGGGCATCGCGTTGACGCCGGCTTCGGCGGAGAGCTGCTTGATGTCCTCCTGCGCGGAGAAGAACGCGACGTAGGACTCCGCCGAGTCCCACTCGTCGAGGGCGAGTGCGCCGCCGTCGGTGTCCTCGATGAACATGTGATGGATCGCTCCGGACGCCTGACCCACCTTCGAGATCCCGACCGCCATGTCCCGGTACTTCCCCTGGACGAGCGCCTCGAGGGTGGACGCCTTGGCCCCGGGGAACTTCGTGATCACGATGACGCTCATGTCCGCTCCTGGTGAGGGTGGGATGACGGGGCATGGCCGACCCTCGACCGCTGGCCGACCCGCTGTCAAGGAGCGGCCGGGCTCGTCTCGCGCTGCAGGTACGTGCGCAGCGCCTCGACGACCAGCGCGTGGTCGGCAAGCTGCGGAAGCCCCGACACCACGACCGCACCGACGACTCCGACGTCCCTCACCGTGATCGGGAAGCCACCCCCGTGGGCGGCGTAGCTATCCCGCGGGAGGCCGTGCCGGTCCTCGAAGCTGGTCTCGGCGTCACGTGCCTGCTGGCCGACGAACAGCGAGCTGTGGCCGAAGCGCAGCACGACCCGCGTCTTGCGCTCGACCCAGGAGTCGTTGTCCGGAGAGGTACCGGGCATCGCCGCGTGGAAGAGGACTTGGTCGCCCCGGCTGATGCGCACCACCACCGGCAGGGATCGCTGCCGTGCCAGGGAGACCAGCAACGACCCGAGCTCCCACGCGTCGTCGTTGGTGAACCTGGTCAGCACCAAGGCGCGTTCCTGCTCGGCGATCTCGTCGAGCGGGACCCAGCCCGGCTCCTCCTGGCTCACCAGGCGTAGGCCTCGGGTGCGGTCCCTCCCGGCCCCGGGAAGATCTCGTCGAGACGCGCGAGCGACTTGTCGTCGAGGTGGATCTCCACCGCGCGCAGCGATCCGTCCAGCTGCTCGGCGGTGCGTGGCCCGATGATCGGGGCGGTGACCGCGGGCTGGTGCAGCAGCCAGGCAAGGGCCACGTCGGCCGGACGTTCACCGAGTTCGTCGCAGAACGCCTCGTAGGCCTCGATCGCCTCGCGGTGGGTCTCGAGGCTGTCGCGGGCGCGCCCCTCCTTGCTGCGGACCGAGTCGTTGCCCTTGCGCAGGATGCCGCCGAGCAGGCCGCCGTGCAGGGGCGACCAGGGGATGATGCCGAGGCCGTAGTCGAGCGCCGCGGGCAGCACCTCGAGCTCGACGGTCCGCTCGATGAGGTTGTACAGGGACTGCTCGCACACCAGCCCGAGGAAGTGCCGTCGCTCCGCCGCGGCCTGGGCCTTGGCGATGTGCCAGCCGGCGAAGTTCGACGAGCCCACGTAGAGGATCTTGCCCTGCTGGCGCAGGACCTCCATGCCCTCCCAGATCTCCTCCCACGGCGTCGCCCGGTCGATGTGGTGCATCTGGTACAGGTCGATGTAGTCGGTCTGCAGCCGTCGCAGCGAGTCGTCGCAGGCGCGCCTGATGTTCAGCGCGGAAACCTTGCCGTCGTTCGGCCAGTCACCCATGTCGCCGTACAGCTTGGTCGCGATGACCGTGCGCTCGCGGCGACCCCCGCCTTGGGCGAACCAGCGCCCGATGATCTGCTCGGTGACGCCCTCGCCGCGCTTCCAGCCGTACACGTTCGCGGTGTCGAAGAAGTTGATGCCGTGCTCGTGCGCGCGGTCCATGAGCGCATGAGAGTCGGCTTCGCTGGTGACCGGCCCGAAGTTCATCGTGCCGAGGCAGAGGCGGGAGACGGACAGGCCGGTACGTCCGAGGTGGGTGTAGTCCATGCCCCCATCCCAGCCCGAGCCCGACCGATCGGCAACCAGGACGAGCCTCCGTCGGTCTGACAGGGTGGTCAAGTGGAGCCCACCTCGGAGCGCCGGCTGGTCCGGGCCGCGCTCTCGACCGGGGCGGTCTTCGCGCTCAGCGGGGCGCTCGGGGCGAGCTGGGTGGCGCGCATCCCGGCAGTGCGCGACCAGCTGCACACCCGGCCCGGGCCCCTCGGCCTCGCCCTCCTGTGCGCCGGTGCCGGCTCGCTGCTCACCATGCCGTTCGTCGGGCGGGCAGCGACGCGCTGGGGAAGCCGCCGGGTCGTCGTGTGGAGCGCGCTGGGGGCGTGCGTGCTCGTCGCCCTCCTCCCGCGGGCGCGAAGCGTGCCCGAGCTGGGGGCGCTGCTGCTGGCGTACGGCGGCTTCTACGGCGCCTGGGACGTGGCGATGAACGTGCACGGCAGCGCCGTCGAGCTCGCGGCGAGCCGCCCGTGGATGCCGCGCTACCACGCGGGTTGGAGCGCGGGGGCCATCGTCGGCGCCGGACTCGGCGCACTCGCCGCGCACGCTGGACTGTCGGCGGCCGCCGACCTCGCCCTGGCCGGATCGCTCACCTTCGCCCTGCTGCTGCCGGCGTTGCGCGGCTTCGTCGACGACCGCGAGCGCGCGGCGCCGCTGGCGGCCGCCGATGCCGCGACTGGTCCCGCAGCGCCGTCCGACGGTGACGGCGGGAGCGACACCGACGTGGAGGGCGGCGGCCCCAGCAGGACGCGGCGCACGGTGCTCACCCGCCGCCTGGTGCTGATCGGCCTCATCACGTTGTGCGGGACCACGGTGGAGGGGGCAGCCGCGGACTGGCTCGCCCTGCACCTGCACGACGACGTGCACACGACCGCCGCCGTCGCGGCCGCCGGGTACGCCGTGTTCTCCCTCGCGATGGCGGCGACCCGCTACTCCGGCACCTGGGTCACCGACCGCGTCGGTCGGGTGGGATCGCTGCGCCTCGCCGGGTTGGTCTGCGTCGCCGGCATCGGGCTGACGGCCACGGCCTCGCTGGCCAGCGTGGCCTTCCTCGGGACACTGCTCTGGGGAATGGGAACGGCGCTGGTGTTCCCGGCCGCGATGAGCGCGGGCGGGGAGACGCCTGGTCGCCCCAGCGACGGCATCGCGGCCGTCTCGACCATCGGCTATGGCGGGTTCCTGATCGGCCCACCGCTCATCGGCCTGCTCGCGGACGCGACCACGCTGGCCCGGGCCCTTCTCGTGCTCGTGGTCCTCGCTGTCGCCATCGTGGCGCTGGCCTCCGCGGCCCGCCCGCTCGGTCAGGTCGTGCCGGGTCGACGTACCGCCTCGAGGAGCGCGCGGTAGGAGCGGACCAGCACGGCCCGTTCCTCGCCGACCAGCGGGCTGGTCAGGTCGTTGCCGGCAGCCACCCACTCGTCGGAGAGCCGCATGGCCTCCGCGCGCTCCTGCGCCGCGAGCCGTACGTCCGCCTCGGGAACGCCGTAGGTGTGCGCGTAGAGCCTCTGCAGCGCGACCACGAGCGCCTCTACGCCGGCGGGTTCGCGGCCGGACGCACCGCGCTGGACAGCCCGGTGGGCTCGCCACCACTCGACCTCGAGCCGGGCCGCCTCGTCGACGTCGAAGCTCTCGCTGTGCGTGCGCGCGACCATCGCATAGAAGCGGCGCATGTACGCCCTCGCGGCCGCCGGGTCGTTGTCCGGCACGGGTGCCCACTTCTGGTTGGCCCGAAGGACCCACCACGCCCCTTGCACCGTGCGCGGCCAGGACAGGCCGAAGGTGTGGCGGACGACGAGAACGGCCGCGCGCAGGAACGCCCACCACTCGTGGCGGTAGTAGTGGACCCAGGTCCGGCACTCCAGGTCGCCGACGACCTCCGGGTCGAAGGAACGCATCGGGCTCGCGCCACCCTCACGGTGCCGGGGACGCGACCGGGACGTCATCGTCCGTGCCACTCGGCGAGCAGCGCCACCTCCCGCTCGGGGCTGATCCCCGCGCCTTGGGCGGCCCCGCCCTGCTCGCGGACCCAGGCGAGGGTGTCGCGGGCGGTGTCGGCCAGCGGCCGCGGCGCCAACCCCGACGCGTACGCCTTCGCGGGGTCGGCCGCGGAGTAGGCGGCTTCGCCGGAACCTCCCGCCCACAGCGGGAACTCGGCCTCACCCAGGCCTCGCTCGCGCAGCCAGTCCGGGTCGACCCAGGTCAACGTCGTGCCCGACGGCGCGACCGCGTCGGCCACGGCCGAGAGCAGCTCACCCCAGGTGAACGGCGGAGGGGGGCTCACCGCGTGGAAGGCACCGGCGCGCCCGTCCTCCAGCAGGCGCACCATCCACTCCCCCTGGTCGCGACCGTCGATGACCTGGGCGGGGTCGTCGGCCGGCCCGGGCGCGAGGACCTCACCGCCGGTCGCGATGCGCTGCACCCACCATGGGAAGCGCCACGTGTAGTCGTCCGGCCCCACGACGTAGGTGGGCCTGACCAGCAGCGTGCGCGGGCCGAAGAGCTCGGTCGCCGCCTGCTCGCACAGCGCCTTCAGGCCGCCGTACGTCGTGTCGTCGACGACATCGACGTCGGGGTCGGCCAGCGTGGCGAGCGGCGCCGTCTCGTCGTAGCCGCGCGGAGGCGTCTCCGCGTAGGCCGAGACGCTGGAGACGTACAGGTAGTGGCCGCCTCGATCCCCCAGCGCAGCGGCGAGGCTGCGCACCTGCCGCGGGAAGTAGGCGCACACGTCCACCGTCGCGTCGAACTCGCGGCCGGCCAGGACGCTGAGATCGCCGTCGCGGTCGGCCAAGAGGTGCTCGGCCTCGCCGAAGAGCTCGGCGCCGCTGCGTCCGCGGTGCAACAACGTGACCTCGTGCCCTCGAGCCAGGGCCGCCGCCACCACGTGCTTGCCGACGAAGCGGGTCCCGCCGACCACGAGCACTCTCATCCTGACTCCCTTCCTAGGCCCACTCGTCGCCGCCGGCGAGGCGCATCTCGAGGAGCTCCGTCAGCGGCATCGACTCCCCGTCGCGAGCTCCTCGACCGATCTGCAGCGGCGGGTCGCTGGGGACGACGGTGACCCCGCGGACACGGGCCAGGAGGCCGCCGGGGGTGTTCAGGACGTAGAAGCGGCCCTCGGTGTCGACGGCCAGCGAGCGGTCGCGGGGCAGGTACCAGCCCACCAGACCGGTGTCGTAGGTGGTCCTGCCCCGGTAGGAGCGCGCGCGCAGCGGGCCGGGCGCGATGCCCCGGGCTCGCGCCTCGCGCACGAACCCGGCGAGCAGGGCACGGGCCTGGTCGCTCTCCCGCGCCTCCCGGCGGGCCTGCGCCGCGGCCTGCTCCCGGAAGAGCTCGTCGCGGTCCACTACCACCCACGCCCCGTGTCAGGCGCCTCGGCGACGCTGCTCGGCGAAACGCCGGACAGCTGCTCGAGGACGGCGGCGGTGTCCTGGCCGAGGGCGGGCGGGGGGAGCCGGTACGTCGCCGGCGTCGCCGACCACCGCAGCGGGTGCGCGACCTGGCGGGCGGCCTGAGCGCGCGCGCCGCCGGAGATCTCGACGACGGGGTCGAGGCCGAGCCGCTGCGCCAGGCCGAAGGCCTCGGCCAGGTCGTTGACCGGGCCGCAGGGAACACCGCGCGGGGTCAGCTCGTCCCACCACGCGTCGCCGCCGCGCTGACGCAGCAGCGGAGCGATCAGGCCGTTGAGCTCGTGGCGGTGCGCGACCCGGGAGGCGTTCGTGGCGAAGCGCTCGTCCCCCGCCAGTCCAGGGACGCCGAGGGCGTCGGCGAAGGCGGCGAACTGCCCGTCGTTGCCGACGGCGACCACCATGGGTCGGTCGGCCGTCTCGTAGACCTCGTACGGGGCGATCGACGGGTGGGCGTTGCCGAGGATGCCTGGGACGACCCCGGCGGCGACGTACCCGCCCGCCTGGTTCACCATCGCCGAGAGCAGGCTGGCCAGCAGCGCCGCATCGACCCGCTGGCCCTGGCCGGTGCGCTCCCGGTGGCGCAGCGCGGCGAGCACACCAACGGTGGCGTGCAGCCCGGTGATGACGTCGACGAGCGCGACGCCGACCTTCGTCGGCGTGCCCGGCTGCGGTCCCGTTACGCTCATCAGGCCACCCATGGCCTGCACGAGCAGGTCGTAGCCGGGCAGGGCGCGAGCCTGCTCCGAACGTCCGAAGCCGGTGATCGAGCACCAGACGAGCCCCGGGTGGTCCCGACTCAGCTCCTCGTAGCCGAGCCCGAAGCGCTCCATGGTGCCCGGCACGAAGTTCTCGACGAGGACGTCGCTCGCGAGAGCGAGCCGGCGGGCGGCGGCCCGACCCTCCTCGCTGCGCAGGTCGAGGGTCACCGACCGCTTGTTCCGGTTGACCGACTCGAAGTACGTCGCCCGGCCGTCGGCGTCCCACGGCGGGCCCCAGGCCCGCGTGTCGTCGCCGGCCCCAGGGCGCTCGACCTTCACGACGTCGGCGCCGAGGTCACCGAGCAGCATGGTCGCGTACGGGCCCGCGAGCACGCGCGAGAAGTCCGCCACGCGCACCCCCGCGAGGGGTCCCGGACCGGACGATGTCTGCACGGGGCTCACGGTATCGGCCGAGGTTTCCCGGCCGCCGTGACGCGGTAGGACCTGGAGGGGGCTCCGGCCGGACAGGGGACGGCCGGAGTACCCCGCCAGCCGGGAAGGTCCGTGACGCGTCCGAGTCAGGCCGTCGTGGCCGCGAGCTGCCCGCAGGCGCCGTCGATCTCCCTCCCCCGGGTGTCGCGCACCGTCACCGCAACGCCGTGGGCCTCGAGGCGGCGCACGAACTCGCGCTCGTCCCGGGGACGAGAGGCGGTCCACCGCGAGCCGGGGGTCGGGTTGAGCGGGATGAGGTTCACGTGCACCAGGTGCCCGCGCAGCAGCTCCCCGAGCAGGTCGGCGCGCCATGCCTGGTCGTTGACGTCACGGATGAGGGCGTACTCGATCGACACGCGCCGGCCGGTCCGGTCCGCGTAACCCCAGGCCGCGTCGAGCACCTCGGAGACCTTCCACCTGGTGTTGACCGGCACCAGGGTGTCCCGAAGGTCGTCGTCCGGGGCGTGCAGCGAGACGGCGAGGGTGACCGGCAGACCCTCTCCGGCGAGCTGGTGGATCCGCGGGACCAGTCCCACGGTCGACACGGTGAGGTTGCGCGCCGAGAGCCCCAGGCCGTCCGGCGAGGGATCGCTCAGCCGATGCAGCGCCCTGAGCAGGGCCGGGTAGTTCGCCAGCGGCTCGCCCATGCCCATGAAGACGACGTTGCTCACCCGGCCCGGACCGCCCGGTATCTCCCCGTGGGCGAGCTCGCGAGCCGCGACCACGACCTGCTCGACGATCTCCGCCGTCGACAGGTTGCGGGTGAGTCCCGCCTGCCCGGTGGCACAGAACGGGCAGTTCATCCCGCACCCGGCCTGGGAGGAGACGCATACCGTCGTGCGGCCCGGGTAGCGCATGAGCACCGACTCCACGAGGGCGCCGTCGAAGAGCCGCCACACGTACTTGCGGGTCATCCCGTCGTCGCACGACACGTGCTTGACGAGGTCCAGCAGCCCAGGGGTCAGCGCCGCGGCCAGGGCCGACCGGGTCGCCGCCGGGACGTCGGTCCACGTCTGCGGGTCCGCGGCGAAGCGCTCGAAGTAGTGACGAGAGACCTGTGCGGCGCGAAAGCCCGGCTCGCCCATCTCCTCGACCCGGGCCCGACGCTCGACCGCCGTGAGGTCGGCGAGGTGGAGCGGCGGCTTCGCCCGACGCGGGGCGTCGAAACTCAGCGTGCCCGGTGTGGGACGTACCGGCTCGTCGACGGGCACGAAGCCACCGGTCACGACAGGAACACGACGAGCAGCAGCCACATCACCGGCGCCGACGGCAGCAGCGAGTCGAGGCGGTCCATCAGCCCGCCGTGTCCGGGC
>DATJPE010000023.1 GCA_035506535.1 Actinomycetes bacterium
CACAAGCACCACAAGCACCACACCTATCCGCCGAAGACCAAGCTGACGCTGGTCGCGGACCGTGCCACGGTCGCCAAGGGCCAGCAGGTCACCCTGACCGCCGGCAACGTGGCCAAGGGTTGCCGGGTCAAGTTCACCTTCGGCTCGCTCAGCACGAGCACGCCGAGCTCGAACGGGACGGCCAGGGCGACCTTCACCTCTCCGTACAGCCACGGCACGATCACGGCCTCGGCCCACACCTACGGGTGCAACTATCCCGAGTCCGCCTATACGACCGTGAAGGCGACGTCGCCGGCGTGCCACGTCGGCTACGTCAAGAGGCAGAAGCCGTTCCACGTCACGCTGGGGCGCTTCCCCGCGGGGAGCCTGATCGAGATCAGGGTCTACAACACCCACTTCTCCAAGACCCAGCACGTCAGGACCGACTCCCACGGCGGGGTCTCGGTGGTGTTCGTGGTACCGAGGTCCGGCTCCTATCTCGTGGTGGCCTCGGGCGGTGGGACCTACTCCACGATCACCTTCGTCGTGCACTGAAACGTCGGTGGCGGGCGGGAGGCGTCGGGTCAGCCCGTGCCCGGAGCGCCGCACGCCGTCCCGGCCACGGCTCGAGCCGTCGCGGGGATCGCCATCGGCTGCAGCAGCACGGTCGGCGCGGAGATGGCCGGGCGTAGCCCGGCCTCGACGGGCTGGAGCACCTGGAAGGCGACGGTCCGCGTCTGGCCGGGGCGCAGCTCGACCGCGAGGCCCCACACCGGATGGCTGCGCTCCTGGCCCACGCTGACCTCGACCTGCTGGTCGTCCACGGTCACGAGCGGCGCCTCGGCGTCCACCGGTCCGTACAGGTCGACGAGCACGCGGTTGGCGCCGCGGACGGTCGGGGGTTCCTGCAGCTCCAGGCGGTCGGGCCGGGCCACGACGTAGTCCGGCAGTCCGGTGGCGGGGGCGGTGTTGGTGAGCCGGATGACGACCTGGGACAGCCGTACGTCCCCCAGGCAGTTGCCCTGGTCGTAGGTCGTGTCGACCCGCAGATAGGCGTCCAGCTTGTTCCCGCCCCCGTTGTTGATGACCGGCATCACGACGGGTCCGGGCTGGTCGGGCAGCACGCCACCGACCGCCATCGCGGCCAGCTTCGTCTCCTCCTCAGGGTGGGACGACCACACCGTGAGCCGGTGCTGGGTGACCGGCTCACGCAGGGCGGACACCAGCGGGGCCAGGTCCACCTGACCGGCAACGAGGCGCTGGAACACCTCGCGAACGAGCTCGCCCACGACGGCGTCCTTGTCCGTCACGTCTGGGAACTCGCGGTAGATGTCCTTGGACAGGAAGGAGACCGCGTTCGCGGCGGTGACCGTGACGCCGCGAACGGCGACCGGCCCGGTCCCGGCGAGCAGCCCGGCCACCACGTACTGGTCGAGGCCCACCACGGCGTCGAGGGACTGGCCGGTGAGCTTGCGCCACCCGTTGTCCACCAGCTGGCCGGTGTAGGGCCAGTGCGGGCTCAGGTCGAGGCCCGCCCACACCTGGGCGTCCGTCCCCCACAGCTGGAGGTAGTCGGTCGGCAGACCCGTGGTGGGGATGACGATCCCGCCGGGAAGGCTCTTGCGCGAGGCCGACCGCACGAGCCGGACCTGTCCGTGGTCGCTGCTCAGGATGGCGTACGCGCCGATCAGTCCCCCGGCGCCGCGAGCCTCCGCGTCGTTCTCCAGCGCCAGAAAGATCCGCCGCGGGCCGTCCGCCCCGAGCATCGCCGGGAGGACGCCCAGGACGGGGGCAGCGGCGCTCAGCGCCCCGTCGGCCTTGTCCAGCGCGCTGCGCAACGCGGACATCGCATCGGCGACCTCGGGACGCAGCCCCGCGGTGTCGATCGAGTCCACGCGGGCGGTCCCGGACGAGACCACCGTCTGCAGCCCGGCGGTGGCGGCGGCGACCTGCGCCAGCGCGGCGGTGTCGATGCGTCCCGTGCTCGCCAGCCGGTCGGGGGTCAGCCTCGGCAGGGCGCCGGCCATGGGAGCGGCCGCGGCCGCGACCTGGGCCATGACCCCGGATGCGACGCGGACGGCCGCCGCGTCCCGGCCCGGCCCGGGCAGCTGGGCGGCGAGCCACCACAGGGGGTCGTGGCTGATCGAGCGCGCGGTGCCCGCCTGCTGCCCGAGGGCGCTCAGGTCATCGCCCAGGGCGGCGAGGCGGAACGCCTTCGCGTCGGCGCTGGTCCGTTCGGCCAGGCTGCGCAGGGTGCGCAGCTCGCGGTCGGCCTGCCTGGCGCGGTAGGCCACCCAACCGCCGGCCGTGACCAGGAGAAGCGAAACGACGACGACCGCGGCCAACAGTCGGCGGCCGCGGTGCTTCCTACGTCGATGATGCGAGCGTGGGCTCGCGTGTGACCGATCCTCGGTCGGGGCGGTGTCAGCCTCCGCCACCGCGGACGACCTCGCGGACGGTGCGCAGCAGCACCTTGAGATCCAGCCAGAACGACCAGGACTCGATGTAGAAGTTGTCGTAGCGGGCCCGGTCCTCGATGGAGGTGTCCCCGCGCAGCCCGCTCACCTGGGCGAGCCCGGTCAGGCCGACCGGCACCCGGTGGCGGTGCGGGTAGCGCGGGAAGTCGGCCGAGAACTGCTCCACGAAGTACGGCCGCTCCGGCCGCGGCCCGACGATCGTCATGTCACCGCGGATGATGTTCCAGAGCTGCGGCAGCTCGTCGAGGCTGGTCTTGCGCAGGACCCGGCCCACGGGGCCGACCCGGGGGTTGCCCTTGATGTTCCAGGTGACGTCCGCGTCGCCTGGAGCCTCCGGGCGCATGGACCGGAACTTGAGCAGCTCGAACGGCTCCCCGTCCTTGCCGATGCGGACCTGCCGGAAGATGACCCCCCGGCCGCCCTCGAGCCGGACCGCGATCGCGCAGGCCAGCAGCACCGGCGCCAGGCAGATCATGGCGAGTGACGCGACGACCAGGTCGAAGGCCCGCTTGAAGCGCCAGGAGGGGCCGGAGAGGGCACGTCGGGGGAGCCGGACGATCGGGTACGCCCCGATGTGGTCGCCGGCCCGCTGGGCCACGTCCATCTCGAACATCCGCGGCACCACGAAGACCTGCCGCCTGGCGAAGGCCCGCTGACGGATCAGGGCGACGAGGTCCTCCTCCTTCTCGTTGCCGAACGCGATGATCAAGATGTTCACGCCGTGCATGTCGAGGATCTGCTCGAGCTGGTCGGTGCTGCCGAGCCAGGGGGCGACCTCCTCGGTCTCGGGGACCGGGCGCGTCCGGTCGACGCAGCCGACCGCCCGCAAGCCGTACTCGGGGTGGTTGCGCAGGGTGGCCGCCAGCTTCTGGGTGACCATGCCCCCGCCCAGGAACACCGTTCGGTGGCTGACCAGGCCCCGCTTGCGAGCCAACCGGAGGAACGCGAAGACGATGCCGCGCATCATCAGCTGCAGCAGCGCGCCGAGGCTCGCCAGGACGAGGAAGTGCCGCACGGAGCGGCCGCTGCTGACGGCGAGGAACAGGGCGACCACGCCGATCGAGGTGGCCATCCGGCCCAGGAGGGCGGGTGTCTCGTCGAGCAGCGACAGGTGCAGTCGTGGGCTGTAGAGGTGGCCGCTGGCGAACAGCGTCATGGTCAGGGCCAGGGTGAGCAGCAGCACCCGGAGGTTGGCCGGGTGGAGCAGGATGTAGAAGAGGGCGACGGACAGGTCACCTGCGATCAGCAGGTAGCGCGCCTGCATCCGCGGCCGGCTGCGCCCGGGGCGGTAGTCGTGCACGACCTCGAGGCGATCGTGGACGACCCTGGGGCGGTCGTCGTCCTCGAGCCGTGCCGTCGAGGACGGCGTCCCGTCCAGGGCCGGGCGGTGGCCACGAGCGAGGTTGCGTGAGCGCCCCTCGGTCACCGCGCCCCGGCTGGCCCGGACGACGTGTCGCCGGCTCCCGCGGTCGGACATCCACCAACCCCCTGTGTTCGAGCGCACGGCCCCCCGGAGACGTCGAGCGTTTCACGTTAGGCGCTGGACGAGGCCGGGGTGTTTCCGTGCTGTTACCCCTGTGCGGCCTTCCCGGGAACGCCCGACGACTCTCCCCCCGGAGGCGTCGCTCCCGCGTCGTCCGCCGTCCAAACCCTAGTGGGTGGGCGATCCGGGTCGGATCCCCCGTTCGTCCGATCGCCCTTGTGTATCAAGGGGAATCACGTGCAGTGACCGAAGGCTCACGGCCTGTCAGATGGCCGGTCGGAACCAGACCGTCCCCAGCGGGGGGACGTTGAGCACCGCCGAGGCGGGCCGGCCGTGCCAGCTCTCCTGGGTCGCCTCGACCGCGCCCAGGTTGCCCACCCCGCTGCCGCAGTAGACATCGGCGTCGGTGTTGAGCACCTCCTCCCAGCGCCCCGCGAAGGGCAGCCCGAGGCGGTACCCGTGGTGCGGGAGCGCGGCGAAGTTCGACACGCAGGCGAGCGCCCCGCCGTGGTGGTCCCAGCGCAGGAAGGAGAAGGTGTTGCCGCCGGCGTCGTTGGCGTCGATCCACTCGAAGCCGCCCGGCTCGTGGTCGCGGGCCCACAGGGCCGGCGTCTGCCGGTAGACCCGGTTGAGGTCGCGCACCACGGCCTGCATGCCACGGTGGTCGGCGTGGTCGAGCAGCCACCAGTCGAGAGCGCGGTCGGCGGACCATTCCGCCTCCTGACCGATCTCTCCTCCCATGAAGATCAGCTGCTTTCCCGGGTGCGCCCACATGTAGGCCAGGTACGCCCGCAGGGTCGCGAGCTGCTGCCAGCGGTCGCCCGGGATCTTGCGCAGCAGGGACCCCTTGCCGTGGACGACCTCGTCGTGGGAGAGCGGCAGCACGTACTGCTCGCTCCAGGCGTAGACGAGCGAGAAGGTCATCTCGTTGTGGTGCCACTGGCGATGGACCGGCTCGTGCGCGACGTAGGACAAGGTGTCGTGCATCCAGCCCATGTTCCACTTGAGCCCGAAGCCGAGTCCGCCGAGGTGGGTCGGCCGGGTGACACCGGGCCAGGCGGTGGACTCCTCGGCGATGGTCACCGTGCCGGGGCTGCGCTTGTAGACGGTGGCGTTGGCCTCCTGGAGGAACGACACGGCCTCGAGGTTCTCGCGCCCGCCGAAGGCGTTCGGCGCCCACTCCCCGGCCTTGCGGCTGTAGTCGAGGTAGAGCATCGACGCGACGGCGTCGACGCGCAGGCCGTCGATGTGGAACTCCTCGAGCCAGTAGGTCGCGTTCGCGACCAAGAAGTTGCGCACCTCGCGTCGGCCGAAGTCGAAGATGTAGGTCCCCCAGTCCATCTGCTCCCCGCGCCTGGGGTCGGGGTGCTCATACAGCGCCGTGCCGTCGAAGCGGGCCAGCGCCCAGGCGTCCTTGGGGAAGTGCCCGGGCACCCAGTCGACGATGACTCCGATCCCCGCCTGGTGCAGGCGGTCCACCAAGAGCCGGAAGTCGTCCGGGGAGCCGAAGCGAGACGTCGGGGCGTAGTACCCGGTGACCTGGTACCCCCAGGACGGCGCGAACGGGTGCTCGGCCACGGGCAGGAACTCCACGTGGGTGAAGGCGAGGTCGGCCACGTACGAGACCAGCTCCTCGGCGAGCTGGACGTAGGACAGGCCGGGCCGCCACGACCCGAGGTGGACCTCGTAGATGCTCATCGGCTGGTTGTGCGGGTCGCTCCCCGCGCGCCGGGCCATCCACTCCTCGTCCCCCCACACGTGGGCCGAGGTGAAGACTCGGGAGGCGGTGGCGGGGGGCTGCTCGGTGGCCTGCGCGAGCGGGTCGGACTTCTGCCGCCGGACCCCGTCGGCCCCGAGCACCTCGAACTTGTAGAGAGTGCCGTCCCCGACGTCGGGGACGAACAGCTCCCAGACGCCTGACGACCCGAGCGAGCGCATGGGGTGCGCCCGGCCGTCCCAGTGGTTGAAGTCACCGACGACGCGTACGCCGCGCGCGTTCGGTGCCCACACCGCGAAGGCCGTGCCGACCACGTCGCCGAGGACACCGGGATAGCGGTGGACGCGCGCCCCGAGCACCTTCCACAGCTGCTCGTGGCGCCCCTCACCGATCAGGTGGAGGTCGACCTCGCCCAGGGTCGGCAGGAAGCGGTAGGGGTCGTCCGACGTGTGCGCTCCCTGACCGTAGTCGACCTCCAGCCGGTAGTCCGGGACGTCGGTGCCCGGTAGGAGGACGGCGAAGACGCCCTCGTGCACGTGCTCCATCGGGAACCGCCCGCCCGGGGTCACCACGGTCACCGAGGACGCGAGCGGGCGCAGCGCCCGGATGACCACGCCGTCCGCGCTGGGGTGGGGACCCAGCAGGCCGTGCGGGTTGTGGTCGGCGCCGGCGACCACGGCCTCGATCCAGGTGTGGTCGTGGGTGGCAGGCGTCGCGTGCTTGGCGCTCATGGGTTACCAGCCAGTCGATCGAGGGCGGACAGCGGTATCGACACCCAGTGCGGGCGCATGCGGGACTCGTAGACGACTTCGTAGATCACCTTGTCCGCTTCGTATGCCCGAAGCAACCGGTCCTGGTCGCGCGGGTCGGCGCCTGCGGCGTGGGCGTAGCCCTCGCAGAAGGCCGCACGGTTGCGCTCGGCCCACTCCGACGCCCGATAGGAGGCCTGCGAGTCCGGGGTCTCGTCCCCGAGGGCGTAACGCGCCGCGTAGTCGAAGGAGCGGAGCATCCCGGCGACGTCGCGCAGGGGGCTGTCGAGAGCGCGACGCTCCTCGACCGGCGTGGACGGCTCGCCCTCGAAGTCGAGGATCTTCCAGCCGGTGCTCACCCGCATGGTCTGACCGAGGTGCAGGTCGCCGTGCACGCGCTGGGCCGTCACCTCCACGGGCTGCGCGGCGAGCGAGTGGTAGAGCGCGGCCACCGCGTCGGCGTACGCGCCCAGCACCGGCGCCGCCTCCTGCGCCTCCTCCAGCCGCTCGAGGAATCGCCGGGCGCGCCCCGCGATCTCGGCTGCGCCCCACTGCTCGGTCGCGAGGGTGGCGCGTAGCGCCGCGTGCACCTCCGCGGTGGCCGCGCCCAGCCGGTGCGCCTCGGAGGCGAAGTCCCCGCCGACCTCCTCGGCGTACAGGTCACCCTCGCGCAGCAGGTCGCGCACGCTGCTGATCGCGAGCTCCCAGCCCTCGGCCCCACCGCCGAGGAACTCCTGGGCGAAGGCCAACACGCCGGCGCCGGTCTCGAGCCAGCCGAAGGGGGCAGCGACGTAAGGGCAGTCCGCCGCTTCGAGCGCGGCGTGCATCTCGACGTCAGGGTTGACGCCGGGCTGCGCCCGGCGGAACACCTTGAGGATGAGCGCGGAGCCGAACACCAGCGAGGTGTTGCTCTGCTCCGCGGTGAGGACTCGCCCAGGGGTGCCGAGCGGCAGCTCGCGGACCCCGATGCGATGGGCCGCGACACCGTCGACGCGTCGGGAGCCGTCGAGCAGCTCCAGCCACAGCTGGGTGGCGTCCCGGTCGTGCAGCGCGTCGTAGTACCACGTGCCGTCCAGCTCGCCGACCAGCACGTGTGTCAGCCGCTCGTCGGGGGACTCTCGTGCCTCGACGGCCAGCTGGTAGTCGTGCTCGGTCCCGCCGTGCTCGACGCGCAGGCGCCACAGCTCGACGAGCGGGTCCTCGCGCAGCACGCTCAGGACATCGATGCCGATGACGGCGTACGTGGTCCCCTTGCCAGCGAACCACCGGGCGTTCTCGAGGAAGGAGTCAAGGCCCGCGGGGGTCGCGCGTGGGCTCATCCCTCGTCCTTCCGCAGGCGCAGCCAGTAGAAGCCGTAGGGCGCGAGGGTCAGCAGGTAGGGGAGCTCTCCGATGCGGGGGAACTCGACGCCCCCGGTGAGCTCGACCGGACGGCGGCCTTCGAACGCCGACAGGTCGAGCTCGGTCGGCTGCGGGAACCTCGAGAGGTTGTTGACCGCCAGGACGACGTCCTCCCCGTAGATCCTGGCGAAGGTGAGCACCGCGGGGTTGGTCCCGCCGAGGTCGGTGTAGCTGCCGAGGCCGAAGGCGGGATGGCTCTTGCGGACCTGGAGCATCCGCCGGGTCCAGTGCAGCAGCGAGGAGGTCGAGCGAAGCTGCGCCTCGACGTTGGTCACCTGGTAGCCGTACACCGGGTCGGCGACGAGCGGCAGATAGAGCCGCCCCGGGTCGCACGTGGAGAACCCGGCGTTGCGGTCGGGGGTCCACTGCATCGGCGTCCGCACGCCATCGCGGTCGGCGAGCCAGATGTTGTCGCCCATCCCGATCTCGTCGCCGTAGTAGAGGACCGGGGAACCGGGCAGCGACAGGAGCAGCGCGTTGAACAGCCTGATCTGCCCCTGGTCGTTGTCGAGGAGCGGGGCGAGCCTGCGCCGGATGCCGACGTTGGCCTTCATCCGCGGGTCCTGCGCGTACTCGGCGTACATGTAGTCGCGCTCTTCGTCGGTCACCATCTCGAGCGTCAGCTCGTCGTGGTTGCGCAGGAAGATGCCCCACTGGCACTGACTGGGGATCGCCGGTGTCCGCTCGAGGATCTCGGTGATGGGGAAGCGCGACTCTCGGCGAACCGCCATGAACAGTCGGGGCATGACGGGGAAGTGGAACGCCATGTGGCACTCGTCGCCGCCGGCCTCCGGGTCGCCCATGTAGTCGACGACGTCCTCGGGCCACTGGTTGGCCTCGGCGAGGAGCACCTTGTCGGGGTAGAGGCGGTCGATCTCGGTGCGCAGCATCCTGAGGAAGGCGTGCGTGGCGGGAAGGTTCTCGCAGTTCGTGCCCTCCTGCTCGAAGAGGTAGGGCACGGCGTCGAGCCGGAAGCCGTCGATGCCGACGTCGAGCCAGAACCGCAACGCCTCGAGGATCGCCTCCTGCACCCGTGGGTTCTCGTAGTTCAGGTCGGGCTGGTGGCTGAAGAATCGGTGCCAGAAGTACTGCTTGCGCAACGGGTCGTAGGTCCAGTTGGACGTCTCGGTGTCGACGAAGATGATCCTCGCGTCGGCGTACCCCACGTCGTCGTCGGCCCACACGTAGAAGTCCCCGTAGGGCCCGTCCGGGTCCGAGCGGCTCGCCTGGAACCACGGGTGCTGGTCGCTGGTGTGGTTCATGACGAAGTCGATGATCACCCGCATCCCACGCTCGTGTGCCGCGTCGACGAACTCCACGAAGTCGCCGAGCGTCCCGAACTCGGGGAGCACCTCGGTCAGGTGCGAGATGTCGTAGCCGCCGTCACGCAGGGGGGAGGCGAAGAAGGGCGGCAGCCACAGGCAGTCGATCCCGAGCCAGGCAAGATAGTCGAGCTTGCCGGTCAGACCCCGAAGATCGCCGGTCCCGTCGCCGTCGCTGTCGGAGAAGGCCCGGACCAGGACCTCGTAGAAGACGGCTCGCTTGTACCACTGCGGGTCACGCGCCACCCGGTCGTCGTAGGCGTTCGGTACGGCTCCGGGGGTCGGGACGCTCACAAGGGGCTCCGCACGTGGAACACGTGCGCCGGCTCCACGAAGGGGTCGAGACGGACGTAGTTGTGCTCCGCCCACGGGAAGCTCGCTGCGGTGAGCTCGTCGTGGACGACGTACCAGTCGCCGGGGACGAGTCCGAGGGCACCGAGGTCGAGATGGACCGTGGTCTCACGCGCGCCGTGCGGATCGAGGTTGACGACCATGACCATCACGTCCTCGCCCTCGCGCTTGGAGTAGCAGATGACCTGGTCGCTGTCGGTCGGGTGGAAGGTGAGGTTGCGCAGCCGGTGCAGCGCCGGATGTTCGCGGCGGATCTCGTTGAGGCGGGTGAGGTACGGCGCCAGCGAGCGGCCCTCTGCCTCCGCCTTGGCGTAGTCGCGGGGCCGGAAGTCGTACTTCTCGGAGTCGAGGTACTCCTCGCTGCCAGGACGCAGGGCGACGTGCTCGAAAAGTTCGTACCCCGAGTAGACCCCCCATGTCGGGGAGAGGGTCGCCGCGAGGACGGCCCGGATCTTGAACGCGGCCGGGCCGCCGTACTGCAGATAGGCGTGCAGGATGTCGGGCGTGTTGACGAAGCAGTTGGGACGCAGCACATGAGCCGTCGAGTGGGCGAGCTCGTTGAAGTAGCTCTCCAGCTCCCACTTCTCGTTGCGCCACGTGAAATAGGTGTAGGACTGGTGGAAGCCCACGGTGGCCAGCTGGCGCATCATGGCCGGCCGGGTGAACGCCTCTGCCAGGAACAGCACGTCGGGGTCGCTCGCGTGGATCTCCCCGAGCAGCTCCTCCCAGAAGGCCACCGGCTTGGTGTGCGGGTTGTCCACCCGGAAGATCCGGACCCCGTGGTCCATCCACAGTCGGACGACGCGGCGGACCTCGTCGTACAGGCCCGGGTAGTCGTGGTCGAAGTTCAGCGGGTAGATGTCCTGGTACTTCTTCGGCGGGTTCTCGGCGTAGGCGATCGATCCGTCGGCACGCTGGCTGAACCACTCCGGGTGCTCGGTGACCCACGGGTGGTCCGGGGAGGCCTGGAGAGCGAGGTCGAGCGCCACCTCCATCCCCAGCGAGCGGACCGCGGCGACGAAGGCGTCGAAGTCCTCCATCGTCCCGAGCTCAGGGTGGATCGCGTCGTGCCCGCCCTCCGCGGAGCCGACGGCCCAGGGCACCCCGGGGTCGTTCGGACCCGGGTCGAGGGTGTTGTTCGGCCCCTTGCGAAAACTCCGCCCGATCGGGTGGATCGGTGGGAGGTAGACGACGTCGAAGCCCATGGCCGCGACCTCGGGCAGCCGGGCCTGCGCGGTCTCGAACGTCCCGGACGCCCAGCTCCCGTCCGGGCGGCGCCGGGCCCCGACCGAGCGGGGGAAGAACTCGTACCACGAGCCGAAGAGGGCGCGCTCGCGCTCCACGCGCAACGGGCAGCGCTCCGAGCGGGTGATGAGGTCGCGCAGCGGCCCGGCGTGCAGGATCCGGGTGACGTCGGCCGACGTCGCCGCCGCGAGTCGTGCCTCCGCCGGGCGGGAGGCGTCCCGCAGGGCCCTGGACACACCCGCGAGGTGCTCGCGGTCCGCCCCCTTGACGCGGGCCGCGGCCCGATCGAACAGCCGCGCGCCCTCCTCCGCCATGAGCTCCACGTCGAGCCCGGCCGGCAGCTTGATCTCCGCGTCGTGCAGCCAGCTGCCGATCGGATCGCTCCACGCCTCGATGAGGAAGCTCCACGAGCCCTCGACGTCGGGGGTCACGTCGGCGCCCCAACGGTCCGTGCCCGGCGCGAGCAGGCGCATCGGCGTCCACGGGCCCTTGGACCCGTCGGGTCGCCGCAGGACGACGTTCGCGCCGAGCAGGTCGTGGCCCTCTCGGAACACCGTGGCACTGACCGGGAAGGTCTCGCCGACCACCGCCTTGGCCGGCCACTTGCCGCAGCTCACGACCGGAGCGATGTCGAGAATCGGGATACGGCCCGTCTTGGCAGTCATCGATCGGGAACCTACTCCCGACGGGTGGTCTCCCACGCGTCGAACGACTCTCCGGTTTGCGAACCTGCAACCTGAGCCCACTAGGGTTCGCGCTCATGCGAGCGATCCGTCGTTTCACCGTGCGCACGGTGCTGCCCGAGCCGCTGGCCCCTCTGGGCGAGCTGGTCAGCAACCTGCGCTGGTCCTGGCATGCGCCGACGCGCGACCTGTTGGCTTCGATCGACCCCGAGCTGTGGCACCGCCTCGGTGAGGACCCGACGCGGCTGCTCGGGGCGGTGCCTCCGAGCCGCCTCGAGTCGCTCGCCCACGACGGTGACTTCCTGGGGCGCCTGCACGCGGCCCACGACCACCTGCAGCACTACCTCGCCGAGCCACGCTGGTACCAGTCGTACTCGGAGGAGCGGCCGGCGAGCGTCGCCTACTTCTCACCGGAGTTCGGGATCACCCATGTGCTGCCGCAGTACTCGGGCGGCCTGGGCATCCTGGCCGGTGACCATCTGAAGAGCGCCAGCGACCTCGGTGTCCCGATTCTCGGCGTGGGTCTGCTGTATCGCAGCGGGTACTTCAAGCAGTCCTTGTCGGCGGACGGCTGGCAGCAGGAGTACTACCCGGTGCTGGACCCCAACGAGCTCCCGATCACCCTCGTCCGGGACGCCTCCGGCCAGCCGCTCACCGTGCGCCTCGACCTCCCCAGCAACCGTGCCCTGGTCGCCCAGGTGTGGAAGGCTGAGGTCGGCCGGGTGCCGCTCCTGCTGCTGGACTCGAACACCGAGCGCAACGAGCCGCAGGAGCGCGACGTCACCGACCGCCTCTATGGCGGCGGCTCCGAGCACCGCCTGCTGCAGGAGATGCTGCTGGGCATCGGAGGCGTACGTGCGCTGCGCGCGTGGTGCCGGTTGACCGACCACCCCATGCCCGAGGTCTGGCACACCAACGAGGGGCACGCCGGCTTCCAGGGGGTGGAGCGGATCCGTGAGCTGGTGGAGGATGAGGGCCTGGGCTTCGAGGCGGCGATCGAGGCCGCGCGCGCGGGCACCGTCTTCACGACGCACACCCCGGTGCCGGCGGGCATCGACCGCTTCCCGCGAGAGCTCGTCGAGCAGCACTTCAACTCCGGCGTCTTCTCCGCCGAGATCCCGGTCGAGCGGATCCTCTCGCTCGGGGCCGAGACCTACCAGGGCGGCGATCCCAGCGTGTTCAACATGGCGGTCATGGGCCTGCGCCTCGCGCAACGCTCCAACGGGGTCGCCCGCCTGCACGGGGTCGTCAGCCGCCGCATGTTCAACGGGCTGTGGCCAGCCTTCGACGAGGACGAGGTGCCCATCCAGTCGGTCACCAACGGGGTCCACGCCCCGACCTGGGTGGCGCGTGAGGCCCTTCATCTCATCGAGCGCGCCACGGGAGGGCAGGACGTCTCTCAGGAGGGGGACGCCTGGGCGGCGCTCGAGCACGTCTCGGACGGTGAGATCTGGGCGACCCGGCGGCTCCTGCGAGAGCGTCTCGTCCAGGAGGCGAGGCAGCGGCTGCGCGCCAGCTGGCTGCAGCGGGGGGCCAGCCCCGCGGAGCTGTCGTGGATCGACGACGTCCTCGACCCGGACGTGCTCACGATCGGCTTCGCCCGCCGCGTCCCGTCGTACAAGCGGCTCACCTTGATGATGCACGACGAGGAGCGGTTGAAGTCCCTCCTGCTCCACCCGACCCGGCCGGTCCAGATCGTGGTCGCGGGCAAGGCCCATCCCGCCGACGACGGGGGCAAGAAGCTGATCCAGCAGCTGGTCCGCTTCAGCGACGACCCCGAGATCCGCCACCGCATCGTCTTCCTGCCCGACTACGACATGGCGATGGCGCAGAACCTCTACCCGGGCTGCGACGTGTGGCTCAACAACCCGCTTCGCCCGCTCGAGGCCTGCGGCACGTCGGGCATGAAGGCAGCGCTGAACGGCTGCCTGAACCTCTCGATCCTCGACGGCTGGTGGGACGAGATGTTCGACGGGCAGAACGGCTGGGCCATCCCGACGGCCGACGGCGTGGACGACCCCGAGCGCCGTGACGCCCTCGAGGCCGGTGCTCTGTACGAGCTGATCGAGAACGGCGTCTCGACCCGCTTCTACGACCGCGACGAGCACGGCAACCCGCCGCGCTGGCTCGCGATGGTCCGGCACACCCTCGCGACTCTCGGCCCCAAGGTCCTCGCCAGCCGCATGGTGCGCGACTACGTGACCGAGCTCTACACACCGGCGGCCGTCTCGGCGCGAGCGGTGGACGGGCCAGGCCACGCCCGCGCGGTGGGGCTCGCCGCGTGGAAGGCGAGGGTGACCCAGGCGTGGCCCGCGGTGCGGGTGGACCATGTGGAGACGACCCCCGTGGAAGACGCGCCCGAGCTCGGCCAGAAGCTCGGGCTGCGCGTGTTCGTGTCCGTCGGCAGCCTCACGCCGGACGACGTCCGGGTCGAGGTGGTCCACGGCCGGGTGGACGACAACGACCGCATCATCGTGCCGTCGGAGTCCGCGCTCGAGCCGGCCGAGGAGTACGAGGACGGTCGGTGGCGCTACGAGGGGACCCTCACCCTGGAGCGCGCCGGCTCCTTCGGCTACACCATCCGCGTGCTGCCGCGCAACGAGCTTCTGGCGAGCCCGGCGGAGATGAACCTGGTCGCCCTCCCGCCCGACCGCAGGACCGCGTCGGAGACCGCCCTTCGCTGATCCTCAGGCTCGTGAGGCACAGTGGAGTCCATGGGGGGAGCGGTCGAGACGCGCTCGGTCGACCAGCCGTCGCGCCGTCGTCGCCGGCCGGGCCGACGGGCCGGGGTGGCGGTGCTGGTGGTCCTCGCCCTGGTGGTGATCGGCCTCGGGCTGGCGCGCCCGTGGTCCCACGGGTCCGCAGTGGCCCTGCCGGTGCTGCCGTCGGTCGCTCCCCAGCCGCTTCCGGACGTGGCGTCCGGGGTCTACTGCGGCGGGACGGGAACGTCGTGCGTGACGTCGTTCGAGCAGTGGCGGGGGCGTTCGGTCGGCATCGTCGGCGCCTACCTGCCGCAGTCGACCTGGGCGGACATCCAGGTGCCGGCGTGGTGGGCGCAGACCTGGGCGAGCAGCCCCTATCGCGACCGCATGCTCATCACGGTCCCGATGTTGCCCAACCTGACGTGGACCACGATGAGCGCCGGGGCTCAGGGGCAGTACGACGTCTACTTCCGGCACACCGCGCTCAACCTTGTCGCCGCCGGGCTCGGCAACGCCTGGATCCGCATCGGTCCCGAGCTCAACGGCACCTGGTTCCGCTGGTCGGCGCAGCCTGACCCGCTCGCCTACCAGGAGTACTTCCGCCACATCGTGGATGCGATGCGCTCGGTGCCCGGCCAGTCCTTCCGGTTCGACTGGAACGTGGCCGTCGGCGGCGACCTCCACATGGACGCGACGCTCGCCTACCCGGGCGACGCCTATGTCGACGCGATCGGCGAGGACGTCTACGACATGAAGTGGAACGACCCTCACTCCACGCCGGAGTCGCGCTGGGACCACCTCGTGGACCCGACCGGGCCGACGGCTCAGGGCCTGGAGTTCTGGGCCCGCTTCGCGGCCCAGCACGACAAGCCGCTGTCCTACGGCGAGTGGGGGCTGGTCGGACCGGGGTCACCCATGGCCAAAGGCGGCGGTGGCGGCGACGACCCGGCGTTCATCGACCACATGCACCAGTGGTTCGGGACGCACACGACAGCGTTCGAGGTCTACTTCAACCGCAATCCGCCCGATGGCCGGCACGTGATCGACGACGGCAGCTTCCCCCAGGCGGCCGCGCGCTACCAGCAGCTGTTCTAGGACGCTGGTCGCTGGCCCGGGCCGCGGCCCAGTGGCTCGCGGTGGGCCTCGAGGAGCACGAAGGATCGCGCGCCGAGGACGACGACGTCCCCGGGGGAGTCCATCCAGTGCGCTGGCCGCGGGCGCTCGTCGGCGGTGTCGAACAGTCGCTGGTACTTCCCCGCCCACGGCGCGGCGGGCAGCACGAACTCGGCCTCGTGCTCGGCCCCGTGCAGCAGCAGGAGGAACGAGGTGTCGGTGATCGGCTCGCCTCGGGCGTTGCGGGCCTGGAGCGCGTCACCGGCCAGGTACATCCCCAGCGTGTGCAGGCCCGGCGACCACCAGAGGTCGTCGGTGAGCTCGCTGCCGTCGGGGGCGAACCACGCGAGGTCCTTGGGGCCGCCCGGCACCGCCGGGCGGCCCTCGAAGAAGTGGCGGTGGCGCAGTACCGGATGGGCCCGGCGGAGCTCCAGCAGACTGCGGGTGAACTCGAGGAGGTCGCGCTGCCAGGGCTCGAGGGCCCAGTCCACCCACGAGACCTCGTTGTCCTGGCAGTAGGCGTTGTTGTTGCCGTCCTGGGTGCGCCCGATCTCGTCGCCCGCCGTGATCATGGGGACACCGGTGGAGAGCAGGAGCGTGGCGAGCATGCTGCGCATGGTTCGCCGCCGTGACGACAGCACCTGGAGGTCGGCCGACTCCCCCTCCACGCCGTGGTTCCAGGAACGGTTGTCATCGCTTCCGTCCCTGTTGTGCTCGCCGTTGTCCTCGTTGCGCTTGCGCTCGTAGGTCACGAGGTCCCGCAAGGTGAACCCGTCGTGACAGGTGACGAAGTTGACCGACGAGAAGGGCCGTCGCCCGTCGTCGGCGTACAGGTCCGAGGAGCCGGAGAGGCGGTAGCCGAGCGCGCGCACCCCTCCGCTACGTCCCCGCCAGAAGTCACGCACGGTGTCGCGGTACTGGTCGTTCCACTCCGACCAGAGCGGGGGGAACTCGCCCACCTGGTAGCCGCCGGCGCCGACGTCCCACGGCTCGGCGATCAGCTTCACCCCCGACAGCACGGGGTCCTGCTGGATCGTGGTGAGGAAGCCGCTGAGCATGTCCACGTCGTGCAGGGAGCGGGCCAGGGCCGAGGCGAGGTCGAACCGGAAGCCGTCCACGTGCATCTCCTGCACCCAGTACCGCAGGGAGTCCATGACCAGCTGCAGGACGTGAGGGTGGGAGAGGTCCAGCGTGTTGCCCGTCCCGGTGTAGTCGGCGTAGCGACGTCGGTCGTTGGCGAGCTTGTAGTACGCGGCGTTGCCGATCCCGCGGAAGCTCAGCGTCGGGCCGTGGTCGTCCCCCTCGGCGGTGTGGTTGTACACCACGTCGAGGATCAGCTCCAGGCCGGCCTCGTGCAGCGCCTTGACCATCGCCTTGAACTCGCCCACCTGAGCGCCTCTGCTGCCGGAGGAGGAGTAGCCGGCATGTGGCGCGAAGTAGGCCAGGGTGCTGTACCCCCAGTAGTTCGAGAGCCCGCTCTGGTGGAGCCGCGGCTCGGTGACGAACTGGTGCACCGGCAACAATTCGACGGCGGTGACCCCGAGGCCGATCAGGTGCTCGAGCGCCGCTGGGTGGGCCAGACCGGCGTAGGTCCCCCGGAGCGGTTCGGGGACTCCGGGATGGCGTCGGGTCAGACCCTTGACGTGCGCCTCGTAGATGATCGTGTCGCTCCACGCGACGCGCGGCGGTCGGTCCTCACCCCAGTCGAAGCCGTCGCGGACCACCACCGACTTCGGGACGTAGGGAGCGGAGTCCCGCTCGTCACGCACGCCGGTGTCGCCCCCGCGGACGTGCCCGAAGATCGCGTCGTCGTCCACGAGTGGCCCGTCGACGGCACGGGCGTAGGGGTCGACGAGCAGCTTCGCCGGGTTGAAGCGGTGCCCGCGCGCGGGATCCCACGGCCCGTGCACGCGAAAGCCGTAGCGGTCCCCGGGGCGGACACCGGGCAGGTAGCCGTGCCAGACGTGGAAGGTCTGCTCGTCGAGGGAGTAGCGCGTCTCCACGCCGTCGTCGGAGAACACGCACATCTCGACACCGTGCGCGTCCTCGGTCCACACCGCGACGTTGACCCCCTCGTCATCCGGGGTCACCCCCAGCGGGGCCCACTGCCCGGGCCAGGGACGTTCACCATGACGAGGTCCGGGCTCGAGGATTTCGGGCTCGAGATGTCCGGGCACGGCTCAGTGCAGGGTCGCTGCCCGGGGGAGCCCGAGAGTGGGCGAGCTGCCGGCCGCGACGACCGCCAGCACCTCGACGGTGTCTGCCTGCTGCAGGTCCCCCTTGCGGAACTGGGTGAAGAAGGCCTCCTGGCGTCCCTCGCCGAAGACGAAGGTGATCTTCGGCTTGGAGGGGGGGCGCTTGGCCAGGTCCCAGCGCCAGCGGGCGATGAGGGTCTCACCGGCGTAGGCGTCGACCACGACGGCCTTGAGGCCGTCCGCCTCGGCCGTGTCCAGCTCCAGCCGCAGCCCTCGAGCCGAGGCGACGTCGAAGGCCAGTCCACCGGTGTGGCCCCCCAGACGAGGAAGGCGCGAGCGGGCGGCGCTCACGGTGCACGTGACGCCCTCCTTGGCCGGGGCGATCCGCGGCGCGTCGACACCCTTGGCCGTGCGCGCCGGGCGCGCCGTGGCGAGGTCGATGCGGTGGAAGGCGCGCGGCCCAGGGCGCGGCGGCGGGGGTTCCCGCCCCTCGACCGCCGCCACGGCGGCGACCGCAGCGCGGGGGCTGGCCTCCGCCCGATGCGAGGAGAGGATGAGCGCCCACTTGTCGGCGGCCACGTCGACCGCGTGGACGTGCAGCCCCGCGTCCTCGATCATCCGTCGGGTACGGTCGGCATCGAAGATCGACACGTGGCCCCAGACCGACTCGAGCCGGCCGTTGACCGGCACCGACACCAGGAGGTCCGCGTCCGGGGGGAGCGCGTCGGCGAGCGCGCGAACGGCCTTCTCCGGGTCGTCGACGTGCTCCAGCACCTCGACGCAGACCACCAGCGTGGGGGCGAACTCCGCGACCAACCGCGGGTCGAGGTCGTAGAGGTCGCCCTGCATGACGCGGCCGCGGTCGTCCAGTCCGTTGACCGCCAGGACCTCGTTGGCCTTCACCACGTTGCGAGGGTCCAGCTCGATGCCGAGGTAGGCGGCGGCGCCCCCGTCACGCAGGAACAGCCCGGCGGTGTAGCCCTTGCCGGTGCCGATCTCGAGGACGCGGTCACCGTGCCCGACGAAGTCCAGCGTGCGGCGGAAGCGCGCCAGGGTGTTCGGCGTCTCGTAGACCTCCGTCGAGCGGGCCGTCCAGCCCTCGGGGCGGCGCAGCGGACGGAACCACTGCGCGCCTCGTTCGCGCTCGGCGTCCCACCGGTGGGACAGCAGCGCCTTGGACCGTTGGGCACCGATCATGCCCAGCAGGTCCAGGGTGTCCCACCCCGAGCGCACCAGGGCCTGCTCGGACTGGAGGGCGACGTCGTCGAGTGCTTCCACGGCGGCCAGCGTAAGGGAGGAGCCGGGCCGTCACGACACGCAACCTCGCGAGGCCGTGTCGCGTCCTCGGGCCGGTAGCGTGCGAACGACGCTGCGGTCGTCATCGACGTGGTGCGAGGAAGCGGTCAGGTGATCTTCCCAACGGTGCAGTTCGCCGGCTTCTTCGTCGTCGTGCTCTGCCTCAGCTGGGCGCTGATGCCACGGCCCAGGCTGTGGAAGCCGTTCATCCTGGTGGCGTCGTACGTCTTCTACGGCTACGCGGACTGGCGCTTCGTCTGCCTGCTCGCGGGGTCCACGGTCCTGAACCAGGGCGCCGCCGTCCTCATGCACCGCACCGCCTCCCCGGTCAACCGCACCCGCCTGCTCACCGGCGCGGTCGCGCTGAACCTGGGGCTGCTCGGCGTGTTCAAGTACCTCGACTTCTTCGAGGGCTCGGTCGAGCGGATGCTGGGTGCCCTCCACCTGCAGGCGCCGGTGCCGCTGCTCGAGGTCGCCCTGCCCATCGGGATCTCGTTCTTCACCTTCCAGGCCATCTCCTACGTCGCCGACGTGCACGCCGGGCGGATCCGGCCGGCCACCGCGATCGACTACGCGATCTACGAGGCGTTCTTCCCCCACCTCATCGCCGGCCCGATCGTGCGGGCACGGGAGTTCATCCCTCAGCTGGCGTCCCCGCGGGACCGCTCGTCCGTCGCGACCGGGCCGGCGCTGTTCCTGATCCTCGGGGGGCTGTTCAAGAAGGTCGTGCTGGCCGACCTGCTCGCGACGCGTCTGGTCGACCCGGTGTTCGACGCCCCCAGGGCGCACTCGGGTCAGGAGGCGCTCGCCGCCATCTACGGCTACGCGGTACAGATCTACTGCGACTTCTCGGCCTACACCGACATGGCGATCGGCCTCGCCCTGCTCCTCGGCTTCCGGTTCCCGCAGAACTTCGACCGCCCGTACACCGCTGCGTCGCTGCAGGACTTCTGGCGGCGATGGCACATGACCTTGTCCCGGTGGCTGCGCGACTACCTCTACATCCCGCTCGGCGGCAGCCGGGACGGCCGCTGGCGCACGTACCGCAACATCATGATCACGATGCTGCTGGGCGGCCTCTGGCACGGCGCGAACTGGACCTTCGTGGTCTGGGGCGGACTGCACGGCGCCGGGCTGGTGGTCGAGCGCTGGGCCCGGGACCGCGAGGAACGCGGCACATCCGCGTCGCTCGCCGGCGACGGGACGCCGCGGGGGTCAGGGGAGCGCGTCCTCGTCGGAGCGGGTGCCGCCCCGGTGGCCGCCGGGGTGCTGCTCGCGGCGAGACGGACCCGGCCACGCGGGCTGCGCCACCGGGTCCGCGACCTCGACCCGAACGCCGACCTCGACGCGCCCGGACCGGGCCGGGCGCTGCGCGGCTTCCTGACCTTCCAGTTCGTCTGCCTGGCGTGGGTGTTCTTCCGCTCGCGCAGCGTTCCGGCCGCGCTGGAGCTGCTGGGCCGCCTCCCGCACCCGGGGCCGTCGCCGCTCATCACGCTGCCGGTCCTGGCGGCGATGGCGGCGGGCTTCGCGACCCAGGTCGTGCCGACGGAGTTCTGGACGGGGATCCAGGAGCGCTTCAGCGCCCTGCCACTCCTCGCCCAGGGCGCGGCCCTCGGCTGCTCAGTCGTCGTCGTCACCTCGCTGGTCGCCGACCAGGGAGTGGCTCCCTTCCTCTACTTCCGGTTCTGAGGTCGCGATGAGCAGCGACGAGGAGCGGCGGCCCACCGAGGAGCCCATCGACGCGGTCGCACATCCGGCCACCCGGGTGCGCGCCGGGAGGACGACCGCCGGACAGGCGATCGTGGTCGTGCTCGTCGCGCTGCTGACCGCGGCCGCCCTGGACTCCAGGGCGCTGGTGCGCGCCGGCCTCGGGATGCGGCCTGGTCTGACGCGCAGCGCGACGCTGGCCGTGGCGCAGCCGCTGAACCGGGCCGCCGGCGCCAGCGGCCTCGACCTGCCGCGCCGCGGACTGGACGCCGCGCTGCGCCGGCAGGACAGCCAGGGCGGCGTCATCTCCGGCGCGTCGGTGCCCCCGCCGCTCCCCTCGGCGCCAGGCCCCTCGCCGCAGCCGGGCGCCTCACCTGCCGGCCGGCCGACGGCGTCACCGCCGCCCCCCTCACCGCCGCTGCTGCGGGTCCCGACCCGATCGCGTCCGCTGCGCGTGCTGGTCACGGGCGACTCGCTGTCGACGTACGTCGCCGACGACATCGACCAGCTCGCCCAGGCGCGCGGCCTGCTCTCGGTGACCGGGATCTCCGCC
>DATJPE010000024.1 GCA_035506535.1 Actinomycetes bacterium
TCGGCTGGTGCTGTCGAAGGTGCGCGCCAGGCTGGGCGGACGGATCCGCCTGCTCGTCTCGGGCAGTGCGGCCCTGTCGCAGGACGTCGCCGCCTGGTTCCACGCCGCCGGGCTGGCGCTGATCGAGGGCTACGGACTCACCGAGACCTCCGGCGGGGCCTGCATCGGCGACCCCGACCACCCGGTGCTCGGGGTCGTCGGCCCGCCCCTGGTCGGTTCCGAGGTCAAGATCGCGGACGATGGGGAGATCCTGATCCGCGGTCCGCTGGTGATGCGCGGCTACCACAACCTCCCCGGGCCCACCGCCGAGGTGCTCGACGACGACGGCTGGTTCGCCACCGGCGACATCGGCGCCCTCGACGCGGCCGGCCGGCTGCGGGTCACCGACCGGAAGAAGGACCTGATCAAGACCTCCGGCGGGAAGTACATCGCACCGCAGGCCATCGAGGTGATGTTCAAGGCGGTCTGCCCGCTGGCCAGCCAGATGCTCGTGCACGCTGACGGCCGCAACTACGCGACGGCCCTGATCGCCCTCGACCCGGACGCGCTGGCCCAGTGGGGACGGGCGCAAGGGCTGGCGGCCAGCGACTTCGCCGCGCTGGTCGAGGCTCCCGCGCTCCAGGCGTACGTGCGATCCTGCGTGGATGTGCTCAACGGCCGGCTCAACCGGTGGGAGACGATCAAGGACTTCCGGATCCTCGACCACGACCTGTCGGTCGAGGACGACGAGCTGACGCCGAGCATGAAGATGAAGCGCAAGAGGATGGAAGCCAGGTACGAGGGGCTCCTCGACTCGATGTACGCGGGGCCGCCCCATGGTTGACGAACGGCGGCACCCGACGAGCCCAGTCGTGCTGGGCCGGGGCCCCGGCTGCGCTGACGAGCGCCTCCTCGCGGTGACGGCGTACGACGAGGCCGCGTGACCTCCGCCGAGAAGGGCCGGGTGGCCAGGGATGCAGAGCTCAGACAGCGCATCGTCACTGCGGCAGCGGAGCTGTTCGCCGAGCGGGGCTACAGCGGGACCAAGCTCAAGGCCGTCGCTGCGCGCGCGCAGGTCAAACCTCGCACGGTCAAGCGGTTGACGGGAAGCCGGGCGCAGCTGTTCGCCCAGGTGCTGGCCGGCGAGCTCACCTCGCAGTCGGCGGAGAGCGTCGCCGCGGCAGCGGACAACCCCCCGGCGGTGCCGCTGGTCGTGCTGCTCGACACCGCCAGGGCGATCTTCGCCTCCCCCCAACGCAGCTGGAGCCTGCTCGAGCTCGAGGCGCTCATCCGAGCCCATCGCGACGACGACGTCCGCGTCCTCGAGGGCGACCGGCTCGACAAGCGTCGCGCGAACCTGCTGGCTCTCACCCGGCAAGCCCGGCAGGCGGGCGCCCTCGACGACGCCGTCGACGACGACGCGCTCGTGCACTTCGCCGTCGCCCTGTCGGTGGGGCTCGCCGTGGTCGACCAGGTCATGCAGCCGCGGCCGAGCCCCGCGCACTGGGACGCCCTGATGGGCCGGCTCGGCTCGGCCGTGGGACCGCTGGACGTGCTCGTGGCGAACGAGGACGAGGCGCGGACGCCGTGGCGGGTGCGCATCGACATCCCTGACCGTCCGGGCGGCCTGGCACGGCTGATCCGCGCCCTGAGCCCCCTCCACGCCCACGTGACCGCGACCACCATGCTCGCCCACGTGGACGGCGTGCGCACCATCGACCTCGCCATGACCGTGCCGGCGTCGGTCGACGCGGAGACGCTGCTCGCCGCGGCCATGTCCGTCGGCGACAACGGCTACATCGCCGAGGGCTCACCCGACGACGGCCTGGACCTGCCGACGCGCGTCCTGGACAGCGCAACCGAGCTGGTCACGAACCCCGGCTCCGCGCCGGAGGCGGTGGCCAGGTTGGTGGAGGCGGACCGCTTCGAAGTCACCCCCTCGACCGAAGGCGAGGACGACGACACCGACGTCCTGCGACTGCAGTGGACCGAGGACCTCCACGTCGTCCTGCACCGGGACTGGGCACCGTTCGCGCCCGCGGAGAAGGCCAGGGCCTCGGCACTGCTGCGCCTCGCGGCTGCGATCGCCAGCATGGAGGGCGACCCCGAGGCCCTTGGCTGGGTCGAGCCGATCCGCGGTGACGGCACGGTGTGGATCCGGCTGGCTCGACCCGAGGACGCGGTGGCGGTCGCCGCGATGCACGAGCGATGCTCCGAGCAAACCCTCTACCAGCGCTACCTCACGGGGGTCGGCCAGTGGCGCGAGCTGACCCTGCGTCGACTCTCCGGCGGCCACAAGGGCGCCACCCTGGTCGTCATGAGTGAGGAGGGCGCCATCGTGGGCTTGGGCCACGTCTTCCCGGATACCCACGACGGCCGCACGGCGGAGCTCGCGGTCATCGTCGAGGACGCCTACCAGGGCCGCGGCATCGGAACCCGACTGCTCCGGCACATGGTGGAGCTGGCCACCCGGCTCGGCTTCCAGCAGGTGGAGGGCACCGTCTTGGCCCAGAACACCCAGATTGAGCACGTCCTCGAGTCCACCCGCCTGGACTGGACCCGCCACCTCGAGGGCGGCGTCGTCACCATGCGCGCACCGTTGGCCTGACCCCGCCTGTGGGCCGGTCGGGGAAGACGCGGTGCGGTCAGGCTCGGCTTCCCTCGGCGGGCGCCCACCACTAGCCGCGCGTGAGGGCCGCCAGCGCTCGCTCAGAGGCGGCACGGACCCGCGGCACCGGGTCCGCACGGGCGGCGACCACCTCGTCGAAGGCCGCATCGACCCGGTGCGCCGCGACGACCTTCGCCGCCATCTCCCGTACCCGCCATGCCTCGTCGCTGAATCCGGCGCGTACGGCTGCCGTCGCGCGCGGCTCCCACGCCCAGCGCAGGCCGCGCATCGCCCACACACGAAACCAGTACGTGTCCTCGTGCACGCGTCCGTCCGCGTACTTGTCGACTCCCTGGTTGGCGACCAACCGCACCAGGTCGAGGTCCTCCGAGCCGGCGAGCAGCGCCAGGCACGCGTCGACGACGGCGTCCCGGCCGACCAGTCCGCACGAGGCCTCGATCCGCTCGCGCGGGGTCACAGCCAGTCCTCGACCAGCACCACGACCGCGACGCTAGCAAGGCGGACCCTCGCCGCGCGGTCAGCCGGCGACGGGTCCGGCGATGTCCCAGTCCGCGACGTTCGACTCCCTCGTCACGTCGCTCTCGCGGACGCGCTCGCCGCAGGTGGCGCAGACGACACGGGTCTTCAGCTCGTGTTCATGGTGCCGCACGGTCAGCGGCGGGTGATCGACCGCCCAGCGATCCCCCCACTGCCGCAGGTCGTTGAGGATCGGCGCGAGCTCACGGCCGGCCCGGGTCAGGTGGTACTCGAAGCGGGGCGGACTGTCCTGGTACTGCCGCGTCTCGAGCACCCCCGCCGCGACCAGCTCCTTGAGCCGAAGGGCCAGCCGGTCGCGCGGTGCGCCGGTGTTGCGGGCGATCTCGTTGAAGCGGTGGTTGCCGAAGAGCACCTCGCGCACGGCCAGCAGGGACCACCGGTCCCCCACGATCTGCAGGGCCGCGGCCACGGAACACGGTCGTCCTCGACGTTCACTCACCCGACAAGGTTTGCATATCAAACCCGCCAGCGCTAGTTTGGCGCGATGGTTCGGAAGTCAAACCTCGAGTTCAGGGTCCTCGTCGCCGTCGTCGTCACCGCGGTCTTCATGACGAACCTGGATCTGTGGATCGTCAACGTCGCCCTGGTCTCGATCCGCAGCGACCTGCACGTCTCGCTGTCGGCGGTCTCGTGGGTGCTGAACGCGTACGCGGTCACCCTCGCGGCCCTCCTCGTCCCCGCGGGCCGGCTCGGCGACCGGATCGGCCACCGCACGCTCTTCCAGGCCGGGATCGCCACGTTCACCCTCGCCTCGGTGGCGTGCGCCCTCGCGCCGAACATCGACGTACTCGTCGCTGCCCGAGTCGTCCAAGCGGCCGGCGCCGCCGCCCAGCTGCCCTCCTCGCTCGCGCTGCTGCTCGGAGCCGTCGGGGCGGAGCGACGCCTGGCCGCCGCGCGCGGGTGGGCCGCCGTCGGCGCGCTCGCCGCGGTCGCGGGTCCCGTCCTCGGCGGCCTACTCGTGACCGTGAGCTGGCGCTGGGTCTTCATGGTCAACCTGCCGGTCGGCGCGCTCGCCTGGCTCGCGGGTGCGTGGGCGCTCCCCCGCCGCGAACGGCACTCGAGCGAACCGATGCCGGACGCCGTGGCGAGCCTGCTGCTCGTGGTCGCCGTCGGATGCCTGACGGCCGCGCTGGTCGAGGCGCCGACGTGGGGCTGGGCCAGCGTCGCGACAGCGGCGATGTTCCTCGCCGCGGCGGTGGCCGGCGCCTGGTTCGTCCACCGTTGCCGGACGCAGCCGAACCCGATGATCGAGCTGTCGCTGGTGCGCGTACGGCCCTTCACCCTCGCCAGCACGGCGACCTTCCTCTTCGGCGCCGCCTTCGCGATCATGCTGCTGTCGAACGCCCTGTGGTGCCAGACGGTGTGGCACTACTCCGCGCTGAAGACTGGCCTCGCGATGGCGCCGGGGCCGGCCATGGTCCCCGTCGTCACCTTCGCCTCGGCCCGGCTCGTGCAGCGGGTCGGGCCTGGGCGGGTCGCCGCGATCGGCAGCGTCGTCTTCGCCGGCTCGCAGCTGTGGCGGGTGGTCACCGCGAGCGGTGACGTCGACTACCTGCGCGACCTGCTCCCGAGCATGCTGCTCGGCGGCCTCGGCGTCGGGCTCGCCCTCGGCACCCTGATCGCCGCGGGCGTCACCGCCTTGCCGCCGCACCGCTCCGGCACCGGGTCGGCGATCGTCAACTCCGTGCGCCAGGTCGCCTCGACGCTCGGCGTCGCCGTCCTGGTCACCGTGCTGGCCTCCGACGCCAGCGTCCATGGCTACCGGGTGGCGTGGGTGATCGCGGCGGCGGTCTCGCTGCTCGCGGCGCTCGTCAGCGCCGCACTGCCGTACGTGCGCGCCACCGCGCCCCGGGAGCTCAGCACCGCCGTCGCGTAGCGGGGCGGTCAGGCCCGGGATCCCTCGGCGGGCGCGAAGAGCACGAACAGGCTCAGGTCCTCGGTGACGTCGACGAAGCGGTGCTCCTCGCCCGCGGGGACGTACACCACGACCCCCGGCGCGATGGCGGCGTCGCCGGAGGGCGTACGCAGCGTCGCCCGTCCCCGCGTGCACACATAGATCTCGTCCTCGGTGTGCGGCGACTGGTCGTCGACACCGCCGGAGGGGATCGAGTACGTGCCCACGCTCAGGTCGGGTACGCGCAGCTGCTCGACCCAGTGCACCTCGCCCACGTCGGCGAACTCTCCCGCACCCGCGACGACCTCCACGGCGCACCACCTCCGACGGGCCATCGTGCCGCACCCAGCGAAAGATTCGTCAAGATCCGGCGGACGGCTCCTTGACGCGGCCGCGGTATGGCACCGTCTTCGCGAGCTCGACGAAGCCGAGCCGCTCGAGGATGGGCCGGCTGGTCGGCGCGGCATCGACCTGCAGGTAGCGGAAGCCGCGCTCCCGGGCGAGCTGGGCGCGGTAGGCGACGAGCGCGCGGAACACGCCGCGGTGGCGCCACGCGGGGACGGTCCCGCCGCCCCAGAGACTCGCGAACTCTCCCGACGGAGGCAGCTCCACCCGCCCGGCGGCGACGGGCACGTCGCCGGCCAGCGCGACGACGGCCCGCAGCGTCCGCGGCTGCGCCGACAGGGACGCGAGGACCTGCGCCTCGAGGCCGGGGTGCGACTCCTCGAACGCGTCGGTGCTCGCTCGCATGAACGCATCGACGTCCGCGGCATCCTCACCGGGGACAAGCCGTACGCCCTCCGGGACGACCACACCGAGGTCCAGCTCGCCCTGTTCGGCGACCATGAACGACTCCTCCTCGTCGGGAGTCAGGCCGGCCGCGAGCAGCCGTCGCGGGAGGTCACGCGGCTCGTCGTAGGAGTAGTACTTCCACTCCCAGTCGCCGGACTCCGCGTACCGCTCGACCTCGGCCGCGATGACGGCGTCCGCGGTGGACTCGTCGAGGCGGTTCCAGATCACGCCGTTCCAGCCGTCGCCGACCGACACGACGCGGACGACGTGGGCATCCCGCTCGATGCTGACGGTCGGGTC
>DATJPE010000025.1 GCA_035506535.1 Actinomycetes bacterium
TCGTCCGACGGGGTTCTGCATCCGCCGCGGCTACGCCGCGAGCTCCCTACGAACCCCTTACGGACGACCGACCCCCAGGCGCCGACGGTGCGGGATTGGTCGGCGCTCACGCGCCGACGGTGCGGCATTTGGTCGGCGCTCACGCGCCGACGGTGACGACGGGCTCGCCGGACTCCGTGGTGGTCATGTCCTCGGCGAGGCGCATCGCCTCCTCGATGAGGGTCTCCACGATCGCGGACTCGGGGACGGTCTTGATGACCTCGCCCCGGACGAATATCTGGCCCTTGCCGTTGCCCGAGGCCACGCCGAGGTCGGCCTCGCGGGCCTCACCGGGCCCGTTGACGACGCAGCCCATGACGGCGACCCGCAGCGGGACCTCCAGGCCCTCGAGACCGGCGGTGACCTGCTCGGCGAGGGTGTAGACGTCGACCTGGGCGCGCCCGCAGGAGGGGCAGGAGACGATCTCCAGGCCGCGCTGGCGCAGGCCGAGCGACTCCAGGATCGCGATGCCCACCTTGACCTCCTCGACGGGAGGCGCGGACAACGAGACGCGGATCGTGTCCCCGATGCCCTCGGCGAGCAGCGCGCCGAACGCCACGGCCGACTTGATCGTCCCCTGGAAGGCCGGCCCGGCCTCGGTCACGCCCAGGTGCAGCGGGTAGTCGCAGGCGGCGGCCAGCTGCCGATAGGCCTGGATCATCACCACGGGGTCGTGGTGCTTGACCGAGATCTTGATGTCCCGGAAGCCGTGCTCCTCGAACAGCGAGCACTCCCACAAAGCGGACTCGACGAGGGCCTCGGGCGTCGCCTTGCCGTACTTCTCTAGCAGGCGCTTGTCCAGTGAGCCGGCGTTCACGCCGATGCGGATCGGCACGCCCGCGTCGCCGGCGGCCTTGGCGATCTCGGCGACCTTGTCGTCGAAGGCCTTGATGTTGCCGGGGTTGACGCGGACCGCGGCGCAGCCGGCGTCGATGGCGGCGAAGACGTACTTCGGCTGGAAGTGGATGTCGGCGATGACCGGGATCTGGGACTTCCTCGCGATCAGCGGGAGCGCGTCGGCGTCGTCCTGGCTGGGACAGGCCACGCGCACGATCTGGCAGCCGGCCGCGGTCAGCTCGGCGATCTGCTGGAGCGTGGCGTTCACGTCGGCGGTGAGCGTCGTCGTCATGGACTGCACCGAGACCGGGGCGTCCCCGCCGACCGGCACCGAGCCGACCATGATCTGGCGGGAGGCGCGGCGCGGCGCCAGCGGAGCGGGCGGGACCGAGGGCATCCCGAGGGCGACGGTCATGTCTCCAGTATCCCTTGCCCGGCCGCCCTCACATCCCGGCGCTCGTCTAGCGGTCGATGGTGTGCCTGATCCCTGCGGCGTGGGGGTCTAACGCGCGAAGCGCTGCCGGATGCGGCGTGCGGCGGACACGGTCGAGCCGATGACGAGCCCGAGGATGGCGCCGAGCATCGCGGCGGGCACGCCGAGCTCAGCGACCGCGAACCAGGCGGTTGGCACGTACGCGATCAAGCCGAGGACGAGGCCGGCAACGGCGCCGACGGCGCCCAACCCGACCGCGCCGATGATGGCGAACCGAGGCGCGATGGGCATGTCGCCCAGCGCCTTGCGCACGTCGTTCAGGATGCGTGGACGGGTCCCCACGTCTCGATTGTGAGCGAGTGACGCCCACTCACGCGACGGTCAGGGCTGGAGCCGGATCGGGTTGACCAGGTCGGCGGTGAGGGTCAGCACGGTCAGCCCGACGAAGATCAGCACGACCAGGTACGTCAGCGGCAGCAGCTTGTTGTAGTCCACGCGTCCGGGGTCGGGCCGCCCGCGCCATCTGGCGATGCGGGAGCGGGCCGCCTCGTACCAGGCGACCGCCACGTGGCCGCCGTCGAGCGGGAGCAGCGGGAGCAGGTTGAAGACGCCGATGAAGACGTTCAGCTCGCCCAGCAGGACGAGGAAGACCACCATCGCCCCCATCTGGAAGGACTCCCCGCCGAGGCGTCCGGCGCCGATCACGCTGACCGGGGTGTTGGGGTTGCGCTGGCCGCCCTCGATGGCGGTCACGAGGTTCGGGATCCGCTGCGGGAAGTGGGCCATCGCGTCGAAGGTCTGTCCGATGGTCTGGCCCACGTACCAGACCGCAGCACCGGGCGAGCGCACCAGCGAGTAGTGCAGGACGCTCGCCGGGCCGGCCACGCCGATGCCCGCCGCCGACACGGTCGAGGTCGGCCCGCTGGTCTGGTCCACGGCCGGACGCTGCGCGGAGACGAGGTCGAGCCTGGCGGTGTGCTCGACACCGTCGCGGACGTAGGTGATGCCCACCGGGCCCGCCGGTGAGGTGCGGATGGCCTTGACGAGCTCGCCGTACGTCGCCACCGGCGTGCCGCCGACCGACGTGATCCGGTCGCCGACCTTCAGCCCGGCCTGCTTGGCC
>DATJPE010000026.1 GCA_035506535.1 Actinomycetes bacterium
CTAGACGGTATGGGCTGACCGCTCGCTGAGTGGTTGCGGGCCGGGGCCTCGCTCACAAGATTCGTGGGTTGCCGAGTAGGGGCTGCCTGCTCGGCCTATCCGACACTTGTGGGAGGCCCCGGTGTTCATTGAGCGTACGAGCGTGGGCCTGGACGTGCACGCACGATCGGTTGCGGCTGCGGCGATCGATGGTGTGACCGGCGAGTTGTTCCAGGCCAGGCTGACCCCTGCGTATGAGCATGTCCGGTCCTGGCTGGAAGGGCTGCCCGGCCCGGTCGCGGTGGCCTATGAGGCTGGCCCGACCGGGTTCGGTTTGTACCGGCACTTGGTGGCTGCGGGGATCCGCTGCGAGGTCGCCGCGCCGTCGAAACTGCAGCGGCCGGCTGGTGATCGGGTCAAGACGGACGCGAGGGATGCCGTGCATCTGGCGCGGCTGCTGCGTCTTGATGAGATCACGCCGGTCGCGGTTCCGACCCTGGAGCAGGAAGCGGCGCGTGATCTGGTCCGGGCGCGGGAGGACTGCCGCAGCGATCTGATGCGCGCCCGGCACCGGCTCTCGAAGCTGCTGCTGCGGCACGGGATCGTCTACGACGGCGGGGATGCATGGACCCTCAAGCATGACCAGTGGCTGCGCACTGAGGCGTTGAGCGGGCTGGCGTCACCGGCGACCAAGCTGGCCTTCGACGCCCACTACGAGATGGTGCTGGCCACGAAGGCCCGCCGCGACCGCCTCGATGGCGCGATCGAGGCGATGGCGGCCGGCTCGGAGTTCACCGCACTCGTGCGCCGCCTCGGCTGTCTGCGCGGCATCAGCACGCTGACCGGGTTCGCGCTCGCGGTCGAGATCGGTGACTGGACCCGGTTCAGCGGCAACTCGATCGCCTCGTTCGTCGGCCTCACCCCGGCCGAGTACTCCTCCGGCGCCTCGCGCACCCTGGGGCCGATCACCAAGACCGGCAACGGGCACGCCCGACGGCTGCTGGTCGAGGCCGCCTGGCACCACCGCTCCCGCTACCGGGCCGGAAAGCCCCTGCGGGATCGTTGGGAGCTGGCACCGCCAGCAGCCCGCGTCCGCGGTGACGAGGGCAACCACCGGCTGCACCAGCGCTGGGTCAGGTTCATCGACCGGCGCAAGCGCAGCACTGTCGCCAACATCGCCGTCGCCCGCGAACTCGCCGGCTGGTGCTGGTCCCTGGCCGTCCTCGACGACCAATGACCCCCTGAGCTGCTTCCTCCAGGCACGGCTCGGTGGCAGCGCGTGGAGCGACCCGCGGCACTTCTATGAGCACCCCGACCACTCGGGTCACGCTCGGTCCTAGACACGCGGAAACGCTCCAGCCGAACCACCGTCCTGCGGTAACCAACCCGCGCATATCAGTCTGACCGCGCGTCGCCAACGACACGCTCGCCGAGACCACCCCCGAGGAAGCAAGAGGCGCCCGCCCCGGACCACCGGGACGGGCGCCTCACCACGCCTCTTGACAGCAGGTCAGCCCATATCAGAAGTCCATGTCCCCCATGCCGCCGCCGGCGCCACCGGCCGGCGCCGCCGGCTTCTCCGGCTTGTCGGCGATGACCACCTCGGTGGTGAGGAACAGCGCCGCGATGGACGCGGCGTTCTGCAGGGCGGAGCGGGTGACCTTGGCCGGGTCGATGATGCCGGCCTTGATCAGGTCCACGTACTCCCCGGTGGAGGCGTCGAGGCCCCAGCCGGTGTCGAGGTTGCGGACCTTCTCCGCCACGACGCCGCCCTCGTGCCCGGCGTTGACCGCGATCTGCTTGAGCGGCGCCTCGACGGCGATGCGCACGATGTTCGCACCGGTCGCCTCGTCGCCCTCGAGCTCCAGCTTGTCGAAGGCCGCGCGGGAGGCCTGCAGCAGCGCCACGCCGCCACCGGCGACGATGCCCTCCTCGACGGCCGCCTTCGCGTTGCGCACCGCGTCCTCGATGCGGTGCTTGCGCTCCTTGAGCTCGACCTCGGTCGCCGCGCCGGCCTTGATGACGGCCACGCCGCCGGCCAGCTTGGCGAGGCGCTCCTGGAGCTTCTCGCGGTCGTAGTCGGAGTCGGAGTTGTCGATCTCGGCGCGGATCTGGGCGACCCGGCCGGCGATCTGCTCGGCGTCACCGGCGCCTTCGACGATGGTCGTCTCGTCCTTGGTGACGACGACCTTGCGGGCCCGGCCGAGCAGGTCGAGGCCGACGTTCTCCAGCTTGAGCCCGACGGTCTCGCTGATGACCTGGCCACCGGTGAGGATCGCGATGTCCTGCAGCATGGCCTTGCGGCGGTCGCCAAAGCCGGGGGCCTTCACGGCCACCGACTTGAAGGTGCCGCGGACCTTGTTGACGACGAGGGTCGCGAGGGCCTCGCCCTCGACGTCCTCGGCGATGATGGCCAGCGGCTTGCCCGACTGCATGACCTTCTCCAGGACCGGCAGCAGGTCCTTCACGGCGGAGATCTTCGACTCGACGATGAGGATGTAGGGGTCCTCGAGCGAGGCCTCCATCCGCTCCGGGTCGGTCCAGAAGTACGGGCTGATGTAGCCCTTGTCGAAGCGCATGCCCTCGGTGAGCTCGAGCTCGAGACCGAAGGTGTTGCTCTCCTCGACGGTGATGACGCCTTCCTTGCCGACCTTGTCCATGGCCTCGGCGATCATCTCGCCGATCTGGGTGTCGGCGGCCGAGATCGAGGCGGTGGCAGCGATCTGCTCCTTGGTCTCGACCTCCTTGGCCAGGCCGAGCAGCTGCTCGCAGACCGCCTCGGTCGCCTTCTCGATGCCCCGCTTGAGGGCCATCGGGTTGGCGCCGGCGGCGACGTTGCGCAGGCCCTCGCGTACCAGGGCCTGGGCGAGCACGGTCGCGGTCGTCGTGCCGTCACCGGCGACGTCGTCGGTCTTCTTCGCGACCTCCTTGACGAGCTCGGCACCGATCTTCTCGTACGGGTCCTCGAGCTCGATCTCCTTGGCGATGGAGACACCGTCGTTGGTGATCGTGGGGGCGCCCCACTTCTTCTCCAGCACCACATTGCGACCGCGCGGGCCCAGCGTCACCTTCACGGCGTCGGCCAGGGTGTTCATGCCGCGCTCGAGGCCGCGGCGGGCCTCCTCGTCGAACGCGATGATCTTTGACATGGAGTGTCCGTCCTCCTGCAGCGCATCGTGGGGGTGCGGCGGCGCCCGCGACGGACGGCCTGGCGGCCTCGCCTCCGCGACCCTGAAGCTTCTGTCACTCTCAGGGTGAGAGTGCTAAGTCCTTGTCTAGCACTCTCACCCGCCGAGTGACAACCCGGGACTCCCACTTGTGGCGGCTCGCCCGTCTCTCACCGGCTCCGGAGTGACGGAGGACCCGCCACATGTGCGCCGACCCGGGCGGGCTCACCAGTCGTGGACGGTCCCGTCGGCGAGGCGGTTGAACGGCAGGTACGCCCGCTGGTACGGGTAGGCCGCCGCGGCCTGCTCGTCGAGCTCGACGCCGAGGCCGGGGATGTCGCCCGGGTGGAGGTAGCCGCCTTCGAAGGTGAAGGTCTGCCGGAAGACCTCGTTCGTGCGCTCGCCGTGGCGCATGTACTCCTGGATCCCGAAGTTGTGGATCGCCAGGTCGAGGTGCAACGCGGCGGCCATCCCCACCGGGGAGACGTCCGTCGGCCCGTGGATCCCCGACTTGATCTGGTACTGCGCGGCGAAGTCCATCAGCTTGCGCATCGGCGTGATCCCGCCGGTGTGGGTGACCGCCGAACGCACGTAGTCGATGAGCTGCTCGCTGATGAGCGTCTGGTAGTCCCAGACCGTGTTGAACACCTCGCCGATCGCGAGCGGCGTCGTGCTGTGCTGACGGACGAGACGCAGCGCCTGCTGGTTCTCCGCCGGGGTGCAGTCCTCGAGCCAGAACAGGTCGTACGGCTCCACGGACCTGGCCAGCCGTGCCGCCTGGATCGGCGTCATCCGGTGGTGCGCGTCGTGCAGCAGCGTCAGCTCGGGCCCGAACTGCGCGCGCACCGCCTCGAGGACCGTCGGGATGTGGCGCAGATAGGCAGCGGTGTCCCAGTCCTCCTCCGCCGGGAGCGCCTGCCGCCGCGCCGGCTCGTAGTCGTAGCGCGCGCCAGAGGTCGCCTGGGCGGCGACGCCGTACAGGGCCTTGATCCCAGGCACGGCGGTCTGGACGCGGATCGCCGTGTACCCGAGCTCCTGGTGCTCGCGGATTGAGTCGAAGAGCGACGGCAGGTCGAGCCCGCTCGCATGCCCGTAGGCGCGGATGCCCGTACGGCTCGCGCCCCCCAGCAGCTGGTAGACGGGAAGGCCGGCGACCTTGCCCTTGATGTCCCACAACGCCATGTCGACGGCGGCGATCGCCGCCATCGTGACCGGACCGCGCCGCCAGTACCCGCTGCGGTAGAGGAACTGCCAGGTGTCCTCGATGCGGTGGGCGTCCCGGTCGAGCAGGAGCGGCACCACGTGCTCGCCAAGATAGGTCGCCACCGCGAGCTCGCGCCCGTTGAGCGTGGCATCGCCGAGACCGGTGACGCCGTCCGACGTCGTGACCTTCAACGTCACGAAGTTGCGGTCCGGGCTGGTGACGACGACCTCGGCGGCGACGATGCGCAGGCTCATGACCCGATCCTCTCGCGGGTGACCGCCGCCACCAGGTCGGCGTCGTCGGGGAGGGAGGGATCGATCCGTGCCAGCATCTGCGCGATCGAGGCCGTGTCGCTGCGCGCGTACCCGGCCAGGATCCGCACCGCGGCCGCGGGCATGCGGCCGGCCGCCCGCTCGGCTCGCAGGACGGGGAGCACCCGGACCCGCAGCTTCTCCGGGCCGTCCAGGGCGATCTGGTCGAGGCGGTGCTCGATCGCCGGGTTCTCGAAGCGCAGGAGCAGCGCCTCGACGTAGGGCTCCAGGTCCGGGACCGCGACATAGGGCCGCGCCTCGTCCCACCACTGCCGCACCCAGTCGCGGCACCGGGGGTCCGCGATGGCCTCGGCCACGAGCCGATGACCGAGCGGTCGGCCGCAGTACGCGAGCAGGGAGTGGGCGCCGTTGAGCAGGAAGAGCTTGCGCGCCTCGTAGGGCGCGACGTCCTCGACGAAGCGCGCACCGGCGGTGTCCCAGCGCGGGTACGTCGGCCCCGGACGCGCCCCGATGACCCAGTCCGTGTACGGCTCCGTGACGACGACCAGCGGGTCCTCGTTCGCCGGCGTGATCCGGTCGACCACGGTGCTGACGTACCTCGCATTGGCGTCCACCCACGCGGCCAGCCCGGGATCGCCGAGCGTCCGGGCGGCGACGACGTCGCGCAGGACCTCCCCGTTGGCGGGCAGGTTGTCGCACGGGATCAGCGCGATCGGGCCGGCGCCGGCGGCCCTTCGCGCGCGCAGCCCGGCGACCAGCCGCGAGGTGACCGACGAGGGATCGTCGTCGAGGCGGTACGCGGGCTCGGTCACCGTCAGGGTCACGTAGCCGACAGCGGGATCGGCCCACAGCCGGAGCCAGGCCTCGGCGTCGGAGGCCACGTGGACCTCGGCGATCGACTCGACCACCTCGGCCGCGCTGCCGGTCGGACCCCGCACCTCCAGCCGGTAGAGGCAGTCGCCCACCGCCAGGGCCTCGGCCAGGTCGGGCCGACGGCCGGCGAAGGCCGCGATGCCCCACTCCTGACCGTCCACGGCAGCGTGCGTGTACCAGGCCTGATGCGCGCGGAAGAAGTTCCCGAGCCCGAGGTGCATCGCCCGGACGGGAGGGCGCGGGCGCGTACGGCGCAGCGAGGTCACAGGCCGAAGACCTCACGCGGCCGGCCGACGACGAGGTCTCGGGCGATCTCAACGGCCTCGTCCTCGTCCAGGCGATGCTCGGCGACGAGCCCGGCGAGGTGGCCGCTGTCGAGCCTGCGTGCCATGTCGTGACGTGCCGGGATCGAGCAGAACGCGCGCGTGTCGTCGATGAAGCCCGACGTGCGCGAGAACCCGACGGTCTCGGTCACCGCGGTCCGCCAGCGACGTACCGCGTCCGGGGCGTCGAGGAACCACCAGGGCGCGCCCACGTAGACGGCGGGGTAGAAGCCGGCCAGCGGCGCGATCTCGCGCGAGTACGTCGTCTCGTCGAGGGTGAACAGCACGAGCGTGAAGTTCGGGTGGGTGCCGAAGCGCTCGAGCAGGGGGCGCAGGGAGTCGGTGAACTCCACGCGCAGCGGGATGTCATGGCCGGTGTCGGGTCCGTACGCCTCGAACGTCGGACGGTGGTGGTTGCGGCGCACGCCCGGGTGCAGCGTCATCGTGAGCCCGTCCTCGGCCGACATGCGAGCCATCTCCAGCAGCATGTGCCGGCGCAGGCCGACGGCTTCCGCACCGCTCGCTCGGCCACGCATCGCGGCGGCGTAGACCTCCTCCGGGCGCTCCACCTCGGCGGTCCCGACGTCCTCGTGGCTGTGGTCGGCAGAGACTGCGCCGTGCTCGACGAAGTGGCGACGCCGAGCCTCCATCGCCGCGACCCAGCCGCGGTAGGTCGTCGTGTCCTCCCCGCTGGCCTCGGCGAGGGCGCTCACGTCGTGGGCCCAGGTCGGCGAGCCGACCTCCAGGTAGCGGTCCGGTCGAAACGTCGGGATGACCCGGCCGTGCCAGGTCGGGTCGATGCGCAGCGCCGCGTGAGCGGCCAGGTCGGCGACGGGGTCGTCGGTCGTCGCGAGCACGTCGATCCCGAACCGCTGGTAGAGCGCCCGCGGGCGAAGGTCGGCGGCCGCGAGCCGTCCCGCCACCTGGTCGTAGATCGCGTCCGCCGTCGCAGCGCTGGGTCGCACGGAGACGCCGAAGATGTCGACGAGCTCGGCCTCGAGCCAGTACCGGACCGGCGTGCCGGCGAACACCCGCCAGTTTGCGCACACCTGCCGCCAACCGGCACGCGCGGCCGACTCGTCGAGGTGGCCCCGCCCGACGCCGAGGTCGCCCAGCGGCACACCCGAGGCGTGCAGCAGCCGCGTCACGTAGTGGTCCGGGGTGACGAGCAGGCTGGCCGGGTCGGCGAAGGGCGCGTCGTCGAGCAGGAGCCGGGCCTCCACGTGCCCGTGCGGCGAGACGATGGGCAGGTCGCTGATCTCGCCGAGGATCCGCCGGGCGATGGCGCGCACACCCGGGTCGGGTGGCAGCAGCCGGTCCGGATCGAGCCTCAGCGGACGCGGATCGGACGTGGCCACCCGCTCAGCCTGCACCCAGCCCGCCGCCGATCGGACCGTCGACTCGTGGCGGGTCCTCCGTCACTGCGGGGCTCCGGAGTGACGAGCAACCCGCCACAGGTGGGTCGGGGGTTAGCTGATGACGCGGACGAGGTCCGCCTGCGGGCCTTTCTGGCCCTGGGAGATCTCGAACTCCACGCGCTGGTCCTGCTCGAGCGTGCGGTACCCGTCGGACTGGATCGCGCTGTAGTGGACGAACACGTCGGGGCCGTTGTCGACCTGGATGAAGCCGTAGCCCTTCTCGCTGTTGAACCACTTGACGACGCCCTGCGGCATGACATGTCTCCTGCTGGTGGCGGAACAGGTTGCGACGACCGTAGCGCCCGCGGGCGCCTCTGCGGAGGGGTTCGGATCAACCGCCCGCGACGGCGGGGATGATCGACACCGAGGACCCCTCCGGGGTCGGCGTCTGCAGGCCGGACGCGAAGCGTACGTCGTCGTCGTCGACGTAGACGTTCACGAAGCGCCGGATCGCCCCCGCATCGTCCAGGACACGTGGGCCGATGCCGGGGTAGGCCGTGTCGAGCGCGGCGAGGACCTCCGAGAGGGTGTCCCCGGCGACCGAGACCTCGGCCGCGCCGCCGGTGTACTGCCGCAGGATGGTCGGCACCCGCACGGTGACGCTCATCGGCCGTCCCCCGCCAGGCCCGCGGCCCGGAAGGCCTCCAGGGAGGCGGGGATGGTGGCCGTGGGGCGGGCCACCGCCTCGACGGCGTCGAGGGTCTTCAGGCCGTCGCCGGTGTTGAGGATGACCGTCTCCGCGTCCGGGTCGAGCAGGCCGGCCCGGAGCAGCTTGCGGGTCACGGCGACGGTGACCCCGCCCGCCGTCTCCGCGAAGATCCCCTCGGTGCGCGCGAGCAGGCGGATGCCCTCGACCACCTCCGCATCGCTGACGTCCTCGACGGCCCCGTCGGTGCGCCGGCAGACGTCGAGCGCGTACGGGCCGTCGGCGGGGTTCCCGATGGCGAGGGACTTCGCGATCGTGTCCGGCCGGACCGGGCGGACGACGTCGTGGCCGGCCTTGAACGCCTGGCTCACCGGGGCGCAGCCCGAGGCCTGTGCCCCGAAGATCCGGTACGGCGACGCCTCGACCAGGCCGAGCGAGCCCAGCTCGCGGAAGGCCTTGTCGACCTTGGTGAGCAGCGACCCGGACGCCACCGGGGCGACCACCTGCTGCGGCAGCCGCCACCCCAGGTCCTCGGCGATCTCGTAGCCCACCGTCTTCGAGCCCTCGGCGTAGTACGCCCGCAGGGTGATGTTGACGAACCCCCACGGCTGCTCGGCGGCCACCTCGGAGCACAGCCGGTTGACGTCGTCGTAGCTGCCCTCGACCGCTACGAGGGTGCCGCCGTAGACGGCGGTGGTGACGATCTTGCCGGCCTCCAGGTCGGCGGGGACCACCACGACCGAGCGCAGGCCGGCCTTGGCAGCGGCCGCCGCGACGGCGTTGGCCAGGTTGCCGGTCGAGGCGCAGGCCAGCGTGTCCAGCCCCAGCGTGCGGGCCGCGGCGAGCGCCACCGCCACCACGCGGTCCTTGAAGGAGTGGGTCGGGTTCCCGCTGTCGTCCTTGATCCACAGCGAGCGCAGCCCGAGCTCGCGCCCCAGCCGCTCGGCCCGCACCAGCCGCGTGCAGCCGGGGGCGAGGCCGGGCATGGACGCGATGTCCTCCGGTACGGGCAGCAGCGCGCGGTAACGCCACATGCTGCGCGGGCCGGACTCGATCTCGGCCCTGGTCAGCGCTCCGACCTCATAGGCGGTCTCGAGCGGCCCGAAGCAGTCCTCGCAGACGTAACTGGGGCCGAGGGGATAGGTGCGGCCGCACTCGCGGCACGACAGGCCGCACGCTCGACCGAAGCCGGCGGATGACCCGGTGCTGATCGACAGGGTGGTCCCGGTGTGGGAGCCGGGGGCGAGAACCGTCACGCGAAGAGCCTTTCTCCTCATCTTTCCCGCACGCCTCGTGGGGACGGACTTGGCACCAGTTCTGCGCGCACGCGGACGAGTGCGTCGCTCGATGGTTGCCGGGGCTTCACCGGGCCGTGTCCCTCTGCCCCTCTGGATGAGCGATCTTCAGTTGTCCGGGAATGCCGGCGCCGACTCGCGGCGCTGAACTCCCTAACGGACACTATGACCTACGCCGCCGGACGGACCATCATCCGTCCGGGTGGCGAGACGCCGTCTCGGCACCGCGCCGAGTCGCCGGGACGCGAGGAGGCAGCGGTGCGACCCGACGTGGAGCGCTGGTCGAGGCGCCGTTGGTCGCACGCCCACGACTGGCCAGTCCCTGCGCTGGTGGCGGCGAAGGGGACCACACGGGTGAGCGTGGTCCTGCCCGCCCTCGACGAGGAGTCGACGGTCGGCGACATCGTCGCCCGGATCCGCCGCGAGCTCGTCGAGGTGTCGCACCCGCTGGTCGACGAGATCGTCGTCATGGACTCCGGCAGCAGGGACGCGACCGCCACCGTCGCCGCGCGCGCCGGCGCGCGCGTGGTCGAGCGGGCCGACGTGCTGCCCGAGTTCCCCGTGCTCCCCGGCAAGGGCGAGGTGCTGTGGCGCTCGCTCGCGGCCACCGACGGGGACGTGGTCGTCTTCGTCGACGCCGACCTGGAGGACTTCTCCGCCTCGGTGGTGACCGGGCTGCTGGGCCCGGTGCTCACCGACCGTTCGATCTGCCTGGTCAAGGGCGCGTTCGACCGCCCGTGGCGGGTCGGCGACGACGTACGGCCCACGGGCGGCGGCCGGGTGACCGAGCTGGTGGCGCGGCCCCTGCTGAACCTCTGCTGGCCGGAGCTGGCGGGAGTGGCCCAGCCGCTGGTTGGCGAGTACGCCGCCCGGCGGGGGCTGCTGGAACAGCTGGCGTTCCCGACCGGGTACGGCGTCGAGCTGGCGATCCTCGTCGACACCCTGGCCCTCGCGGGGCTGGACGCGATCGCCCAGGTCGACCTGGGGGTCCGACTCCACGCCCACCAGGACGACGCGGCGCTGGGCCGGATGGCTGCGGAGATCTGGCAGACGGCGCTGCGCCGCCTGGGGGCCGACGCGGCGATCCGGGGGGCGGCGCTGACCCAGTTCGACCGAGCCGACGGCGAGCTGGTCCCCCGCACCCACGACGTGTCCTCCGTCGAGCGCCCGCCCCTCGTCCAGGTGCCCGGCTACCGGCGGGCGTACGCCCCGCGCGCGGCCTCCTGACGCCCCGACTAGCCTCGATCGGGTGCCGTCAGCGACCACCGTCCTCGTCGCCAACCGCGGGCCGGTGTCCTTCCGGCCGGCCGAGGACGACCGGCTGCACGTCGTTCGCGGGGGAGGCGGGCTCGTCTCGGGCCTCAGCGGCGCCGACGAGGGCTCCGCGCTCGTGGTGTGCGCGGCGCTGTCGGACTCCGACCGCCACGCCGTGCGCCGCTCGCGGACCGGGCGCCTCGAGGATCTCGTCGGCGTCGAGGAGCTCGGCGGCACCCCGGTGCGGATGCTCGACCTGGATCCGGTGACCTTCACCCGTGCCTACCAGGTCGTGGCGAACTCGACCCTGTGGTTCGCCCACCACATGCTGTGGTCGGCACCGTCGAGACCGGTCTTCGACCGCTCCTTCGCCCGGGACTGGGAGGCCTACGAGGCCTACAACGCGGCGTTCGCCGACGCCGTCTCGGAGGAGGCCGGGCCGGGGGCGCACGTGCTGGTCCAGGACTACCACCTGACGCTGGTGCCCGAGATGCTGCGGACGCGGCGCCCGGACCTGCGCATCGGGCACTTCTCGCACACGCCGTGGGCGCCGCCGGAGTACTTCCGGCTGCTCCCCGAGCGGATGGGCCGAGCCATCCTGGAGGGGCTGCTCGGGGCCGACTCGGTGGGCTTCCACACTCGGCGCTGGGCGGAGGCCTTCGTTCGCTGCTGCGCGGACACCCTCGGCGCGGGGGTGGACGGCCGGGCCGACGACGGCCCGCTGTCGGTACGCCACCACGGTCGCCGGGTGCGCGTCGACGTCAACCCGCTCGGTGTGGACGCCCCGGCCCTGCGCGCGCGCGCCGCCGCCCGGGACGTCGAGGTCCGCCTGGAGACCCTGCGCGAGCAGGTCGCCGACCTTCGGGTCCTCGTGCGGGTGGACCGCACGGAGCTGTCGAAGAACATCGTGCGCGGTCTGCTCGCCTACCGCGAGCTGCTGCTCACCCAGCCGCAGTGGCGCGGTCGGGTGGTCCACCTCGCGTTCGCCTACCCGAGCCGGCACGACCTGCCCGAGTACCGGGCGTACACGGCCGAGGTCATGAGCACCGCGCGCGCGATCAACGACGAGCTGGGCAGCCCCGGATGGGCGCCGGTGCTGCTGCACGTCGAGGACGACTACGCGCGCTCGCTGGCGGCCTACCGGATGGCCGACGTGCTGCTGGTCAACCCCCTGCGCGACGGGATGAACCTGGTCGCCAAGGAGGGGCCGGTGCTGGCCGAGCGGGGCTGTGCCCTGGTGCTCTCCCGGGAGGCCGGCGCGGTGGACCAGCTGGGCGAAGGGGCCTTCCTGGTCAACCCGTTCGACGTGTCGGGGACGGCCGAGGCGCTGCACGCGGCCCTGAGCCTCCCCGAGGCCGACCGCCGGGAGCGCGCGAAGCGCCTCGCCGAGGCCGCGGGCGCGCACCCCCCGTCGGCCTGGCTGCGTCGCCAGCTGGACGCGCTGGCCTGAGCCCGCGACCGGGGTCAGGGACGCGTGAGCTGCTCGCTCAGCCAGGCGAGGAGCGCGACGACCTCCTCGGGGCCGTCGAGCACGACATCGGCGGCGACGGCCACCCGAGGCTCCTCGGTCGAGGAGCTGGCCACCAGCAGCGCCGCCGGTCCGCCGGCGGCGCGCGCCTCGGCCAGCACGGCGAAGGCCGGCAGGTCGGCGGCGTCGTCGCCGATGCACACCACGCAGGTCGGGTGACGCTCGGCGAGCAGGGCACGGACCGCCCGGCCCTTGTCGCTCCCCGGGGCCCGCAGCTCGAGCACGTAGCGGCCGGACTCCACGAGCAGGCCGTTGCGACCCGCCACCTCCGACACGGGGGCGCGCAGCCGCGCGAGCGCCCCTGCGGGATCGGCCGCCGGTCTGGTGTGCACCGCTACCGCGAGGCCCTTGTCCTCCACCCAGGCGCCCGGCTCCGCGGCCGCCAGCGCGGCCAGCGACGCGCGCGCCTCGGCCAGCCCCGCGGGCGGCGTCGGCTCGGGCGGGGGACCCCCGGACCACCGCTGCGCTCCGTAGAGCCCGAGCACCTCGACCCCCTCGACCCGGCCGAGGTCGGCCACGTGCAGCAGCCCGCTCACCTCTCGGCCGGTCACGACCGCCACCCCGCCGAGCACGCGCGCCAGCTCGGCCAGGGCCTCCAGCGCTCCCGGCTGCGGCGCCGCACGGGCGGGGTCGTCGACGATCGGGGCCAGCGTCCCGTCGTAGTCGCTGACCAGCAGGGCCGAGCCGGGCGCCCGCAGCAGCTCCTCGATCGCCGCCCGGCCGGCCCGGCCGCGCGGTAGCGGGGGGACGGACACCCGGTGCCTAGCCGGGAGGGTCGTGCAGGACCACGGTCAGGTGGTTCGGGAGCATGTGCTGGACCAGGTGCCGAACGCGGGTCACGTGCAGGTCGGCCGCCAGGCGCAGAGCTCGGTCGTACTGCCCGTTCGGGTAGTAGACCGTCGTCGCGGGGATCTCGCCCGTCCAGTTGCCCACGCCCGTGACCGGCCAGCCCAGCGCGCGCAGGCGGGCCGCGACCGAGGCGGCCAGCCCGCGGATGGGCGTCTCGTTGAGCACGACGACGTCGAAGTCCCTCGAGACCGCGGGGACGCGGCGGCTCGGGTGGGCCGACGAGCCGGCCGACGACGAGGTGGACGGCTTCGCGCTCGCCTTGCTCGACGCCGTACCCGAGGCCGTCTTCGACGCCTTGCTCGACGGGGTGGCGGACGGCTTGCCGGAGGCTGTGGCCGACGGGCTCGCCGTGCTGCGGGTAGCGCTCGGGCGCCCGCTCGACGTCGCGACACTCACCCGCGGCGAGGCCGAGATGGCAGCCCCCGGGGTCGAGGAGGTCGTCGTGTGCGGGCGCAGCCAACCCACTACGCCGACCGCGACGAGGACGATGACGGCGGCGGTGCCCACCGCCAGCGCCACCATGCGACCCGCGGGCACGGCCGGCGTCGTGGCCCGGTGGGACTTGGGCGGCCCCCCGCCCGGCGGTGGCGCGCCGGTGGTCACGCCTCGATGCCGAGCCGGCGCGCCGATCTCGCGCGCTGCCGCGCGGCCCGGACGCGCCGCAGCCGCTTGACGAGCATGGGGTCGGCCGCGAGCGCCTCAGGGGAGTCGATGAGCCGGTTGAGCACCTGGTAGTAGCGCGTCGCCGACATCCCGAAGAGCTCGCGCATCGCCTGCTCCTTGGCGCCGGCGTACTTCCACCAGTGGCGCTCGAAGGCGAGGATCTCGCGGTCCCGCTCGCTCAGGGCGCCGCCCTGGGCTGCGTCGGTCCGGGCGGACTCGGCCAGCGACAGGGCGTCCATGGGTCTCCTCGCGGGCGGTCGCAGCGGGTCGAAGGTCCGCCCCCGGGTCCGTCGCCCGGGGCCGATGGTGATCGGTGGGCGGACCGGGCTTCCCCTCCCGCCCCGCCCACCGATGAGCGCATCGTATGCCTCGAACCACACCGATGTCATTCGCCGCTCCGGTGTGCCGTCGAGTGGCAAGTCCGCCCGAACGGCCGACCTCTTGGGGGTCGCGGACGGGTGCGCCACCCGCGAGAATTCCTACGCCTGCCCGGGCGTCGGTAGGCGTCATCGGCAGGGGGGTCATCGCATGCGTGGCCGGGGACGGGCACTGGCACGCGCGCTCGTCGCGCTCGTCGTCGTCGTGCCCGTCGTCGCGGCGCTGCTGCCCGCGAGCTCGGCCAGCGCCGGGGCGACGTACGCCCTTCGGGAGAGCTCCTCCCCCACGCGCGGGGCCGCCCGCGCCCTGCAGGGCGCCACGCTGACCGGTGGGGCGTACGTCTTCGTGGGCCCGACGACCCACGTCCGCAGCGTCGCGTTCTACGTCGACGACACGCACCGGACGAAGGCGCCGCGTCGGATCGACACCTCGGCGCCCTTCGACCTCGTGGGCGGCACCTCCACCGCCGCCCGGCCGCTGTGGACCAGTGCCCTTCGCGAAGGCACCCACCACCTCACCGCGCTGGTCACGACGACCCGGGGCCGGCATCTGGTGCTGCAGAGCGTCTTCCTCGTGCGCAACCGGCCCAAGCCGCCCACGGCGGTCACCGCGACGGCCGGAGCGGGCCGGGTCACCCTGACCTGGCGCTCGGCGGGCGGCACCACGGCCGGTTTCGAGATCTATCGCGGGCCCTCTAGCCCGGTGGCCCGCAGCCACCCGCTCGACACCCAGGTCTTGGGGTCGCGGGTGCGTTCCTATGTGGACACGACCGCGCTTCCCGGTCGGACCTACCGCTACGTCGTCGTCGCGGTGAGCGCCCACGGCCTGCGCTCGGCCTCCTCGGCGACGGTCACCGGCGGCGCCCTGTCCACGGCCGCGCCCCCGGTGCCGTCAGACGTGCGCGCAACGCCCGGCTCCGGGCTCATCACAGTGTCCTGGGGCAGCGGCGGCGGGTCCACCCAGGGCTTCGACGTCTACCGGTCCACCTCCTCCGACGTGGAGCTGAGCCGTGCGCTCAACGCCACGCGCCTGCCCGCCACGGCGCGTTCGTTCCTCGACATCGACGTCGCGCCGGGACGGACGTACTACTACGTCGTGGCCGCGGTCGGCGCCGACGGGGCACGCAGCGCGCCGTCCGGCGTGGCGTCGGCGAGCCTGCTGAGCGAGGCGGTCCAGCTCTCGACCGACACCCCCGTGCTCTACACCGCGCGGTACACGACCGCGACGAGCAGCGTCATCGTGACCGACACCGGGGACGCGCAGCTTCACGTCTCGGCCGTCAGCGTCACCGGTGGCAGCGCCTTCACGGTGTCGCCGGCCGGAGCCTTCGTGCTCGACCCCGGAGGCTCGCGGACGGTGACGGTGTCGTTCTTGCCGACGGCCAACGGGCCGCAGCGGGCCACGCTGCACGTCCTGAGCGACGACCCCGACACCCCCGACGCCACGCTCGGGCTCGGCGGCCTCGCCATCAACGACCCGGTCGGGGGCGAGCCGTCCCTGCAGTGGATCATGGACGCGTACGGCCTCTCGGCGGTCGACGGCGACCCCTCACCGTCGACGTACCCCCTCGACGCGTCGGCGATCCCGCCGAGCAACGGGGTCCTCGTCACGGGCTTCACCGTCCACGACGACAGCGCCCCCGTGACGGTGACCGCCCTGGGCGCCTTCGTGGACCCCAGCACGGCTGGGGACCCGACGAAGGACCCCGCGTGGGGCTGGGAGGCCGCCGGTGACGCCCCGGGTGCGGCGACCGCGTCCTACACCGTGCGGCGGGCCTTCATCGGGACGACGTACTCCCTCGCGCCGGGCGGGCCCTTCTCGCTCTGGACGCGGGTCGAGGGGATCACGCTGCGCACCGACCGCGACTCCGCGGCGGACCCCGACTACATCGCCTTCCCGGTCGCCGGCTCCCCCAACACCTACGTGCTGGCCGACGACACGGTGGGCGGGCCGACCGACGACTGGAACGACCTGCCGCTGCTGCTCACCAACGTCGACCTGGTCGCGGTCGACTGAGCCGGCATCACCCGTTCGGCGGACATCGGCTCCCCCGGTCGACCGCCCCCACGGAGCACTTCCGGTCACACTCCGCTCGCGGGTGCCAGCAGTCCTCCTCGCGGCCTTCCGGGAAGCGGATGGGCGGGTGAGAATGCCAGATCGCAGCGGCAGGGGGAAACAGGACCGATGAGGCTGGTGAGGGCGGCATACGGCGTCACCGCGGGGGTGACGCTGGCCGCAGCGGTCCTCACCGGGGTGGTCGCCCCGGCGCATGCCGCGATCGGCTACCGCCTCTACGTGAGCACCCACCCCAACCGCTCCGGTGCCGTCGCGCTGAACGGGGACCGGGTCCACGGCCTCGTCTACGTCTTCGCCAAGCCCGGCTACGGCGCGCTCCGCGTCCGCTTCTACATCGACGACGTGCACCACCGGAAGGCGCCGGTGCACGTCGAGACCACGCCGCCCTACGACCTGATGGGCGGGTCCCCGAAGCACCCCGGCGCGTTCCACACGGCCACCCTCGCCAACGGCAAGCACACGATCTCGATCGTGGTGGAGCAGCCCAACAAGCAGCGCTCGACCTACACCGCCACCTTCACGATCGCGAACCCGGTCAAGCCGCCGCCCGCGCCGACGCACGTCAAGGCCACCGCCGGCAAGGGCCTGGTCACCGTGACGTGGCACAGCGGCGGCGGTCGTACCGCGGGCTTCTTCGTCTATCGGGGCTCGAGCTCGCACGTGTCCCTGCACCATCCGGTGAGCTCCCGGCTGAGCCGAAGCGCTCGCTCGTTCGTGGACTACTCCGTGACGAGCGGGAAGCGCTACTACTACGTCGTCCAGGCCGTCGCATCCACCCAGGGGCGCGCGGCGAGCAAGGGCGTGCGCAGCGGGACGGTGAAGGCAGCAGCGAAGCTCTCCTTGGCATCGGTGACGGCCGTGGGCGGCTCGGGAGCGGTCCGCCTGACATGGGCGGCGAAGGGCGCGGCCAGCATCCGGGTCTATCGCGCTACGTCCTCGGTCACGCTGCACAGCCATCTGGTCAAGACGCTGTCCGGGGCCGCCACACACTTCTCCGACACCACGGTGAGCAACGGCACGACGTACCACTACCTCGTGCAGGCCCTCGCCGGGACCAAGCACGTCGAGAGCGCGTCCGTCGAGGCGGTCCCCGTCGCCGCCCCCACATCGGTGACCGCGACCGGCGGGCCCACCGGGGTCACGCTGGGCTGGTCGCTCGCCAGCACCGCCGGTGAGACCGGCATCGCGGTCTACCGCTCGACAACGACGCCGGTCGCCCTCACCGGCCCCCTGGCCACCCTCGCTGCCGGTGTCACGACCTACACGGACGCGAGCGCCGCCGTCGGGACCACCTACTACTACGTCGTCTCGGCCCAGTCCGCCGCGGGTCACGCCGAGGGCGGCTCAGGCGCGGCCACGCCGGTGGCCGCCCCCGTGGTCGGCACCGCCGGCGGAGACGGGACCGTCACCCTGCACTGGACGGCGGGGGGTACCGGGGTCACCGGTTATGAGGTCTTCTCAGGCGCGACGAGCAGCGCGGCCACGATCACGTCGGGGTCCCCCCTCGCCTCCCTGCCGGCGAGCACCGGCACCTACGTCGACAGCGGCCTCACCGACGGGGTGGCGCGCTACTACCTCGTGCGGGCGCTCTCGGCCGGCGGACAGGCCGACTCCACCGTCCACGGGGTGACCCCGGTCGCCGCGCCCACCGTGACGCCCAGCGTGGACACCCACGGGCAGGTGCACCTGACGTGGACATCGAGCAACGAGCCGCCGGTCACCAGCTACCTGGTCTTCCGCGGGATCAACGCACCGCCGACGTCGACCTCCAGCACGAGCGCCTACGCGAAGGTCGCCGCGGGGACGACCACCTGGGCCGACCCCGGCACCGGCGTCACGCAGGACGACGGCACGACGTACTACTACGTCGTGCAGGCCTACTACTCCGGCGCCCACGCGAACTCCGCGGCGGTCCAGGCAACCCCGCTCCCGTCCCCGCCGAGCAAGATCGTCAACTTCGAGGCCTCCGCCGGCGGCAACGCCGGCGAGATCGACCTGATCTGGGACAGCGCGGACGACTTGACCGCCCAGATCGCGATCTACCGGTCGACGACGTCGGGCCAGCTGGGGACGCTCGTGACGACGCTCACCGACCCGACCCTCGTCGTCTACTCCGACACCGGCCTGGCCTCGGGCACCACGTACTACTACACCGTGCGTGCGATCAACCCGGGCGGCCACACCGACTCCGACCAGGCATCGGCCACCGCGCCGTGACGGGCGGTCTGGGCTTGCCGCCTCGAGCAGGAGACCCAGACCCGGCACGCTCTCCCGCGAAGACCCTCCGCACACGCGTGAACGCATTGGGTACCACCGCTCGACCAAGGGATGAACGGCGGGAGACAATCGCCCGACCAGGTGCCGACCGGCATCAGAGCAGCCGACGGGACGCGGGGGGAGACCGCGATCCGCAGGCCTGGACGGGGGGACTCCCGGCATGAGAAGGCGCAAGGCCATGCCCGCTGGCAGGGTGCTGCTGGCCGTACTAGCGGTGCTCGCGGCCCTGCTCGGCGCCGTCTGGGTGGCGCCCGCGAACGCGGCGGCGGCGTACGCGCTGAAGGTGTCCGCCGCACCGGACCGCTCCGCGCCGCGCTCGCTGGCGGGTGGCACGCTGTCCGGTCGCGTGTACGTGTTCCTCGCCCCGACCACCGACGTGCGCCGCGTCGCGTTCTACCTCGACGACCCCAAGCGCACGCACAAGGCTCGAACGGTCGACACCTCGGCGCCCTTCGACCTGGTGGGCGGCACGGCCGACGCGGCGCTGCCGTACGCCACCACCGCGCTCAAGGACGGCAAGCACACCCTCACTGCGGTGCTCACGCTGACCGGCGGGACGAGCAAGGTCGTCTCGGCCACGTTCACCGCGAAGAACCCCGTCCCGGCGCCGAAGGCCACGGCCGCCAAGGCGGGCAACGGCCGAGTGACGATCACCTGGGCCTCGGGCGGAGGGGTCACCACGGGATTCGACATCTACCGCTCGACGACCAGAACGATCCGCTACACCAAGCCGCTGAACGCCAAGCTGCTGCCCAGGACCGCGTCGAGCTACGTCGATCGCACCGTGAAGAACGGCAAGCGGTACTACTACGTCGTCCGCGCGATCAGCCCCAAGCACCACGCCACCTCGGGGGCCAAGGTCTCCGCTCGACCGCTCGTCCCGCCGAAGGTCCCGACCGAGGTGAGCACGCTGTCCGGCGACGGCACGGTCGAGGTGAGCTGGCACGACGC
>DATJPE010000027.1 GCA_035506535.1 Actinomycetes bacterium
GCGGGCGCTGGGCCTCGGCGACCTGGCGCGCCACGATGGCGGCCACGTCCTCCGCGCGCCCGACGCCGGACGCCGCGAGGGCCTTCTCCTTCTGGTCGAGCTCCCGGTACTTCGCGGGGTCGATCCCCTCGAACGCCTTCAAGCGGGCTTGCGCCGCCTCGAGCTCCTTCGCCTGCGCGATGTTCCGGTCCCGGAACTTCGCCTCGGCCTGCTTCTCCGCGGCCCGCGCGGCCGCGGCCGCGAGGTCCGGGTGCTGGTCCGCGTCCTCGAGCTGGAGGACGTACTTCCCGTCTTCGCGCTGAACGTACTGGTCGCGGAGCCCCTCCGGCACCCCGCTCAGGTCTTCTAGGATCGCCTTCGCCATAGCCCCCCGGGCAGTCAACCGGGCGCGCGGGTCATCCGCGCCCCACGTAAGCTAACTTTACCCCGCCCGGGGGGCGCGGGGGGTTACGTCCCCTTCCTCCCCCGCCTGGGGGCCCGGCGGAGCGCGTACAGCGCGACCAGCACCGTGGCCCCCCACATCACCGCCGCCGCGGCGACCGCGCAGTAGAGCGCGGTCACCACGCGGAGGACGGCCTCGACCTGCGCGTAGGCGAGGGTTACTAGGGCGGTCTGGTCCGCCGTCACGCGACGGTCGAGAGGTAGCCCTGGAGGCCCATCTGCGCGACCTGCTCGAGCTGCGCGCGGAACTCCTCGGCGTGCTCCTCCTCGTCCTTCAGCATGTGCTCGACGACGCGCCGGGACGTGTCGTCGTTCTTCACCCGGAGGTCGACGATCGCCTTGTTCTGGTCGACGATCGACTTCGCCTCCGCGGCGAGCGCGGCCCTCAGCATCCCGAGGACGTCCGGCGCGACCGCGGGGCTCGTCGCGGGGTTGTACGTCGGGTCGAACCCGAGCGCCAGCATCCTCCGCTCGACCCAGCACGCGTGCTTCCGCTCCTCGTCGCGGGCCCACTTGAAGACCTTCGCGAGCTTCGAGTAGTCCCAGAGCTTCAGCTTCTGGTACGCCGCGTGGTGCATGATCTTCATCTCGTACTCAGACGTCAGCAGCTTCTGGAGGATCACCCCGATCGCCGGGTCCGTCCCCGGGTCGAGCGACTTGTCGGTGTACGTGCTCATCCTTACCCCTTCCTGACCGAGGCGCGGAGCGCCCGGCGTCTCTGCCTCAGCCCCTCCCACTCCTCCGGGAAGAGCCACCGTTTCACGCTACGCCACGCCACCATCGCGGACACCCCGCGCCGGCGCCCGACCTCCGCCCACGGCAGGCCGCGCTCCGCCAGGCGGAGTCGCCGCTCGGCCTCGGTCACCGCTTCACCAGGTCGTCCAGCTCGGGCACGTCTACCCCGCGCCCGCGCAGGTAGTCCGCGATGCCGCCCAGCGTCTCGTCGTCCGCATCGGCGTCGAACACCAGGGCCTCGGCCGCGAGGTCGAACCCCTCGGGGTTCGCGTCCCGCGCGCGGGCGAGCGCGGCGCGCGCCGCGTCGGGGTCGGCCCCCTCGCGCTCCGCGACGTCGGCGACCTTCTCCTCCGCCGCGTCGGAGACGAGGTCGGCGCGCTCCTCGTCCGTCGCGTCGAGGACGTCGTCCGTCGTGCTGTCCGTCAGGTCCTCGACCTCCAGGAACCCGTCGACCACCTCGTCGTCGGACCACTCCCCGGAGAGCCCCAGCAGGCCGACGATGGCCGCGACGCCCTCCGCGGCCTCCGCGTCCTCCTCGCCCTCCGCGGCGACCTCGGCCTCCTCGCCCTCCGCGGGAACCTCGGCCTCCTCGCCCTCGGCCTCGGCCTCGGCGGGGACCGCCTCCTCCCCCTCCTCGGGCAGCGGCACGACGGCCGTGACGGTGCACCGACAGCGCGGGTGGAGGGGCGGCCCGTCCACCCCGCCCTCGAACAGGTCGTCGAGCGGGACCGTCGCGCCGTCGAGCGGGTCGCACCGGTCGCACGGCCACTCCCCCAGCTCCGTGACCCGCCAGCGCTTCATCACCTCGCCCCGGAGGAACCCCCGGTCCCGCGCCTGGCGCGCCGCGGCGAGCTCGCCCGCGACGAGCGACCCGACGATCTCCGTCCGGGCGATCGTCTCGCCGCGCTCACGGAGCTTCCGGTCCGCGTACTTCGCGACCAGCTTCTCGATCCGCGAGGCGTCGAGGACCCCCTGCGACTCCAGCCCCGCGCGGTAGTTCAGCACGGCGGCCGCCTGGCGCTCCGTCAGGCCGACGACGTCCTCAATCATCCGTGCGGCCTTCAGCGGCTCGATCCCCTCGTCGATCGACCTCCGGACGATGGCCTCGATCGCGTCGCGCGTCTCCCTCGAGACCCTCCAGGTGTAGTTCCGGAGGTACGCGTCCGTCATCCGGACGGCGTCGGGGTTCCGCCCGTCGAAGCGGAAGGCGATGGCCTCAGGCACTCAGCTTCTCCGCCCCGCGCTTCGCGCCCCGGAGCCAGGCGTCTCGGACGATCTCCCGCGACGGCTCGAGCGCGTCCTCGACGTCGAACGACCGCTCGATCAGCTCGACCGCGCGCCGGGCGTCGCGCTTCGAGAGCGCCGCCGCGAGCCCGGCCGCCGGGAACCTCCCCCGCGCCTTCGTCATCGCGAGGACGAAGGCCCGCGCGAGGCGCGCCTCGGCGCGGTCAGTGGTCCCGTCCACCGTCACGCTGCTCCTTGTGGTCGAGGTTCATGTGCTCCGCCAGGGCGTCGATCACGTCCTCGACCGTCTCGCCGAACACCTGCGCCCGGCACTGCGGGCAGAACGCGGCGACGGACGTGGCGGCCCGGAACACGGGGACGAACGTCTCGCTCATCCCCGCCCCTCCATCGCGTCGGCCAGGCGCCGCAGCAGCGCGGGCGCCCGCTCGGCCCGGACGTGCCCCTTCACCTCGCCGGCCCAGACGTTCTTGTAGTTGACGTCGACGACCGCGCGGTAGTCCGCGGTGCCGTCCTTCCGCTCGCCGCCCGGGGTGACGTTCAGGATGATGACCCGGATCATACCCCCTCCTCCTTCGGCACGCGCCACAGGGACGCCTCGACGGCCCGGCTCCGGTCCAGGGCCGCCTCGGCCTCGTTCAGCATCCGGTTCAGCGCCGAGACCCACGACAGGGCCCGGTCCGTCTCGGCGAGGCAGCGCGCGCCGAGGACGAGCCCCATCGCGGTCGCCTCCCCCGTCGTCACGCCCGGCGCGAGGGGCCCGTCCTTCACCGCCTCGTTGACGTGGTCGAGGAGCCTCTCGCGGGTCGTGGCCGCGTAGCCGTCCCTCGCGCAGAGCCGCTCGAACTCCGCCCACACCTGACGGTGCCGGCGGAGCCTCTCGCGGAACCCCTGGTGGGGCGCCCACTGCCGGCCCGGCGGCAGCGGGCTCCGGCCCCCGCACGCCCCGCGGTTCGTCCGGAGCGCCCGCGCCCGCGCGCCGCGCTCGGGCTCCGGCGCGGGGTCCGTCACTCCTTCAGCACGAGGGCCGGGTTCGCCGCCACCGCGTCGCGGACGACGTCCTCCGGCTCCAGCTCCGGCACCCCGAGCGGCGTCACCAGGAACGTCGCGAACCGCTCCGCGCCGTACGCGGACTTCAGGTCCTCGAGCCGCTGCGCCGTGACGCCCGCCTCGAGGACCCGGTAGCCGCCGTCGCCCCGCGGCACGTGGACGTCGTAGGTCACCGCTTCTTCCCCTTCGCCCGGTCGATCGCGGCCTGCGTCCCGAACCGGCGCTGCGCCGCCTCGATCGCGGACTTCGCCGCCGCCTTCTTCGACGCCGGCATGTCGGTCTGGTTCAGCCGCGCCGCGGCGTTGTCCGCGTGCGCCTTGTCGCCGATCGGCAACTTCTTCACGACGTTGCCGTCCTCCTTATACGTCACCGCGAACTTCTTGGCCATCGTCCCTCCTTACCTCTGATTATACGCCCTTGCCCTCGCCCTTCGTCGCGATCGCGAGCGCCGCGAGGTGCGCCAGCGCCTTCTTCTTGTCCGCCCCGTGGTCGCCGCCCTTCACGGGCTGGCCGGTGTCGGCCTTCACCACCAGCCAGCGACCCGCGCGGTTGAGCAGCTTGTACGGCCCCTCGTCCTTCGCCACGACGTCGCCCGGCTTCACCCCGGGCCCCGCGTCCTGGACCTTCGGTCCGGGTGCGCCGGGCTTCTGCCCCGGCGCGCCCAGAGGCGCGGGGGCGTTCGGCATCTGCGCCCCAGGCGCCGCCGCGGCCTGCTTGTGGATCTGCGCCAGCTCCTCCTCGGCGCTGACCGGTCGGGCGAGCCCGCCGTCGGTCATCGCGGCCCAGAAGGTGTCGTAGCTGATCGCCTCGGCCTGTAGCGCCTGGACCCACGCGGTCAGCGTCGGCGCATCCATCTTCGCCGAGAAGAAGTCCTTGTTCAACTCGAACTTCACCTCGTCCGAGTCGAAGTCGTTGGGGAGGTCCCCGCCCTCACCGGCCCACCAGGCGTGCGTGCGGAGCACCTGGGTGAGGGCCTGCTCGCACGACTGGGCGATCGTCCGGAGAGTCGCGTGCTCCCCGGCGTGCCGCATCTCGACGGACGTCGCAGTCTCGCGGCTTGACTTCCCGGGGGACTCGAGGAGCCGCGCTCCGAGGGCCGCCATCATCGACCGCTTGTCGTCGTCGGCCTTCTCGAGCGCGCGGAGGCCCGCGCCCGAGAACTCGAGCATTCCGCACTGGCCGCCCTGGTTCAGGATCAGCACCGTCTCGGCGCCGAGGGCGATCGACGTGTCACTCTTCTCGGCGGCCGGGACGCCCGCGAGCCAGGGGGTCGGGAGCGCGACGAAGTGGCGCCCGTGCTCCAGGTCGGCCATCGTCCGGTAGTGGGAGAGGTTCAGGTCCGCGAGGTCGACGAGCGGCGGCTTCTCGACCTTGTCGGAGACGGCCGTCGGCCCGACG
>DATJPE010000028.1 GCA_035506535.1 Actinomycetes bacterium
GCAACGGCTGGGCCGGGAGAACCTCGACGCGATCGCCGCCACGCTCCAGCGCTACGACGTCGACGCCGAGTTCGAGCGCACGGGTGCCCTCGACGTCGCGACGGCGCCGTGGCAGGCCGAGGAGCTGCGCGAGCACGCCGAGACCCTGGCCGACATGGACGAGCACGTCGAGTGGCTCGACGCGGACGCGGTCCGGGCCCTGGTGGACTCACCGACCTACCACGGCGGGCTCCTCGACCGGACCGGAACCGCACTCGTCCACCCGGCGAAGCTCGCCTGGGCCCTGCGGGAGGCGTGCCTTCGGGCCGGCGTACGCCTGCACGAGCGCAGCGAGGTCCGCTCCCTCGACGCCGACGGCTCGGGCGTGCTCGCCCGCACGGCCTACGGCTCGGTCCGGGCGACGCGCGCCGCGCTGGCCACCAACGTCTTTCCCCCGCTGGTGCGACGGGTGCGCAAGTACGTCGTTCCGGTGTGGGACTACGTCCTGGTCACCGAGCCGCTGTCCGGGGACCAGCGCAAGTCGATCGGCTGGAAGGGGCGGCAGGGCGTCGGCGACGCGGGCAACCAGTTCCACTACTACCGCCTGACCGCCGACAACCGCATCCTCTGGGGCGGCTACGACGCCGTCTACCACTATGGCAACGGGATGGGCCCCGGGCACGAGCACGACCACGAGGTGTACGCCCGTCTGGCCAGCCACTTCTTCGAGACCTTCCCCTCCCTCGAGGGGCTGCGCTTCACGCATCGGTGGGGCGGTGCGATCGACACGTGCACGCGCTTCTGCGCGTTCTGGGGGACCGCGCACGGCGGGCGGAGCGCGTACGTCGCGGGCTACACCGGCCTCGGCGTGGGAGCCACCCGGTTCGGCGCCAGGGTGATGCTCGACCTCCTCGACGGACGCGAGTCCGACCTCACCTCCTTGCGGATGGTCCGCACCCGGCCGGTCCCGTTCCCGCCCGAGCCGCTTCGCTCGATCGGCATCGCGCTGACCCGCCGCTCGCTGGCCCGGGCGGACCAGAACGAGGGGCGGCGCAACGTCTGGCTGCGCGGGCTCGACCGGCTCGGCATGGGCTTCGACTCCTGACAGGGTGTCGGGGCGAGGGAGCCCAGCCCGACACCGTGGTAGTTGAGACGGCGGGCGCGGGCGCGGAGGATGTCCTCATGACCGCGCCCTCGTTCGACCAGCCCCGCGCCATCACCCACCGAATCGGCGGGAAGCCCTGGACGGGCACCTCCGAGCGGCAGGGGGAGGTCTACGACCCGGCTCGAGGGGTGGTGAGCGGCCGCGTTGACTTCGCGTCCGCCGCCGACGTCGACGTGGCCGTCGCGGCCGCGAAGGACGCCTTCGCGACGTGGCGGCACAGCTCCCTCGCCAAGCGCTCCCAGGTCCTCTTCGCGTTCCGTCAGCTGCTGGACGCCCGCAAGGAGGACGTCGCGGCGGCGATCACCGCTGAGCACGGCAAGGTGCTCTCCGACGCGCTGGGCGAGGTCACCCGCGGGTTGGAGGTGGTGGAGTTCGCGTGCGGCATCCCCCACCTGCTCAAGGGCGGCTTCTCCGAGAACGTCTCCACCAACGTCGACGTGTACTCGATCCGCCAGCCGCTCGGCGTGGTCGGGATCATCTCGCCGTTCAACTTCCCGGCGATGGTCCCGATGTGGTTCTTCCCGATCGCCATCGCGTGCGGCAACACGGTCGTGGTGAAGCCCAGCGAGAAGGACCCGTCGGCGGTCAACCTGGTCGCCGACCTGCTCGCCGAGGCAGGCCTGCCCGACGGTGTCTTCAACGTCGTCCACGGCGACAAGGTCGCGGTCGACCGCCTGCTCGAGCACCCGGACGTCCGCAGCATCTCCTTCGTCGGGTCGACCCCGATCGCGCGCTACGTCTACGAGACCGGCACCCGTAACGGCAAGCGTGTACAGGCCCTCGGGGGCGCCAAGAACCACATGGTCGTGCTCCCCGACGCCGACCTCGACCTCGCCGCCGACGCCGCGGTGAACGCCGGGTTCGGCTCCGCCGGTGAGCGCTGCATGGCGATCTCGGCGGTGGTCGCGGTCGATCCGATCGGCGACGAGCTGGTCGAGAAGGTCCGCGAGCGCATCGCTCGGCTCCGAACCGGCGACGGCCGTCGAGACGTGGACATGGGGCCGCTGGTCACGCGTGTCCACCGCGACAAGGTCGCCTCCTATCTCGACGCGGGGGTCGGCGAAGGGGCGACGCTCGTCGTCGACGGTCGGGCGACCTCCTTCGACGGCGACGAGGACGGGTTCTGGCTCGGCCCGACGCTGTTCGACCACGTGACCCCGGGCATGTCGCTCTACACCGACGAGATCTTCGGGCCGGTCCTGTCCGTGCTGCGCGTGCCGAGCTACGACGAGGCGCTCCGGCTGGTCAACGAGCACCCCTACGGGAACGGGACCGCCATCTTCACCAACGACGGGGGCGCCGCCCGCCGCTACCAGCACGAGGTCGAGGTGGGCATGGTCGGGGTCAACGTGCCGATCCCCGTGCCGATGGCCTACTACTCCTTCGGCGGCTGGAAGGCGTCGCTGTTCGGCGACACCCATGCCCACGGGACGGAGGGCGTGCACTTCTTCACCCGCGGCAAGGTGGTCACGTCACGGTGGCTGGACCCGAGCCACGGCGGCATCAACCTGGGCTTCCCGCAAAACGTGTGAGGCGGTCCGGGACCCCGCTGGCGCGCACGCCGGGGGCCCCCTGGTCGATCAGGTGCCCCAGGTCGATCAGGTCGCGGTGAAGGTCACTGTGTACGCCCGGTAGCCCCCGGTCCTCCAGCGCAGCAGCACGGTCAGGGTGTGCTTGCCCTTCTTGATGCGAGACACGTGGAAGGCGAGCGCGTGGGTGCCCTTCTTGCCGACGAGGTCGTACGGCGTGATCCTCGCGATGTGCCGAGGCTTCTTGTGGTGCTTGGGATCGTCGAGGTACCACGCGGCATAGAGCACCGCCCGTGAGGGCTTGACGAAGACGTAGATGTTGTTCTTGACGCGCTGCTTGCTGAGCCGCTTCGCCTTCGTACGGGTGGAGTAACGGCTGAACAACGGGGTGTTGCGCGGCAGCGGCTTCGCTGCCGGCGGCGGCGAGCTGCTCGGGCTGGTGCTCGGGCTGGTGCTCGGGCTGGAACTCGGGCTGCTGGACGCCGGGGAGCTCGACGGCGGCGGTGAGCTGCTGGGGGGCGGCGTCCAGCCGCTGGGCAGCACCGAGGAGGACGGATTGTGTCCCGACGTCACCGACCACAGCTGCCGGTAGGCCTTCTCGGCCTTCGGGAAGTTCGTGCTGTTGGTGTCCTTGAGCAGGACCGGGTCGTAGGTCGCCATCGTCTGGACGTTGTTCTGATGGTCCTTGTTGAAGTAGGTCTCGTAGGCGACGTTGTGCTTGGTCAGCCAGGTGTGGAAGTCGGTGAGGAAGTCCGGGTCGTCGCCGCCGCCTCCGCACTTGCCGGTCCCCGGGTCGCAGAAGCTCCCGGTGTCGGCCAGGGCCCACTCGCTGAACCCGATCGGCTTGTTGTGCGACTTCGCGAAGGTCGCCAGCCAGTTCAGGCCGTACTTCTGCGAGGTCAGGTTCGCCCAGCGCGCGTCCTCCGTGGTGCAGCTGGTCGTGACCGTCGCGGTGCACGCCGGGTGGCCGTACTCCTGGTCGTACATGCTGACGCTGATCGAGTCGACGTAGTTGTCGCCGGGGTAGACCGGCGTGGAGTCACCCTTGTTCTGGACGCTGTCGGGGTTGGCGTAGGTGGCGCCGAGGGCGACGGAGTAGTCGAACTTGAACGCCTGCCCCGGTACGGAGCGCATGGCGTTGACGATCCTGATCCAGTACGCCTTCCAGGCGGCCGGGTCGTTCATGGCGCTCCAGCGGAACCAGTCGCCGTTGAACTCCCACCCGATGCGCAGGACGGTGTCGCCCAGGCCACGGTCGACGAGGTTCTGGGCCAGGGTCTGCCAGTACTGGTCGTAGTCGCCGGCAGCACCGGCCTCCAGGGTCGGCGTACCGACCTGCGTCAGGTCGGCGTTCTGGTCCTCCGTGTCGTACATCGGCAGCATGGGGAGCGCGATCATCATGGGGACCTGGAGCTGCTGGCGGACGTACACGGCGCACTTGAACAGCGCGTTCGGCTGGTCGGTGGTCAGCCAGTTCGTGACCCCGGTGTAGGGGGCGAACTGCATCGTGTACTGGACGGGCTGGTGCCGCCAGGTGGCGAACGCCTTCAGCTGGTTGACGTAGTCCTGCCGGTCCGCGTCGCTGTTCTTGCAGGGGCCGGGGTAGACCCCCGAGGCCCACGAGTCGGTCTGGGCCGCGTTGGCGCCGGGGTCCGCCACCAGCAGCGCCGCGCCGCCGACGAGCGCGCACGCCACGGCTCCCGCCGCGGCGCGCCAAAACCGACCCTTCACCCTGCCTCCCCCTGGGGCTCCTCCGGGGGAACGCTAGGTCAGGCAGCCCGTTGGGGCCAGTCCCGGGGGGTGTGGGCGTCCGACTGTCGGGACAGGCTCAGCCGAAAGGTCGACGGCCGTGTGCGGAGCGTGGCCGAGATCCTACGGAATGCTGCGAGACGCTGGCCAAATCAGCCTGCTGCGACCAGGTCAGCGTCTAGGGTGAACCGGTCGACCCAGGGCGATCTTGGCGCTTGCCAAGCGATGGGCGACGTGCGAGAACCTAGCCAAGGACGTCAGGGAGGCATGCCATGTCGACTGAGGTCAGCGCAGCTGGTACGGCGGGTACGCCGAACGGCAAGGGCCTCAAGGGCAACGCCCTAGGCCTCTGGTCGACCGTGGTCGTCGGGGTCGCCTCGACCGCGCCCGCCTACAGCCTCGCCGCCACCCTCGGCTTCATCGTGATCTTCGTCGGCGTCCAGGCGCCGGCGGTGGCGATCCTCGCCTTCGTCCCGATGTGGATGATCTCCATCGGCTACAGCGAGCTCAACAAGGAGGACCCGGACTGCGGGACGTCCTTCACCTGGGCGACCCGGATGTTCGGGCCGCGGACCGGCTGGTTCGCCGGTGGCTGGGGCATCATCGCCTCCGACGTCCTGATCATGGCCAGCCTGGCGCAGATCGCCGGGCAGTACGTCTTCCTGCTCTTCGGCGCCAACGGGATCGGGAGCGACCCCGCGAGCCCCTGGGTGCTTCTCGTCGGGCTCATATGGCTGGTCGTCATGACCTACATCTGCTACCGGGGCATCGAGGTATCGGCGAACCTGCAGAAGGGCCTGCTCGCGATCGAGGCCGGCATGCTCGTGGTCTTCGCCTTCGTCGCCCTGACCAAGGTCGCGACCGGCCACGCCCCGCCCGGCCACATCCACCCGTCGCTGTCCTGGTTCAACCCCTTCGACATCCCGTCCGCCTCGGCCTTCGTGGCCGGCCTCATCCTCATGATCTTCATCTACTGGGGGTGGGACACCGCGGTCACGGTGAACGAGGAGACCAAGGACCCGACCGTGACCCCGGGGCGGGCGGCCTGGATCTCCACCATCCTGCTGCTGGCCATCTACGCGCTCGTCATCGTCGCGGCGCAGTCCTTCGCCGGTGTCGGCACCCACGGTCTCGGCCTGGCCAACCCCGACAACGCCAACGACGTGCTGAACGTGCTCGGCCGCGCGGTGTTCGGCAACTCGTGGATCGGCAGCGTCTGCGTGCGGCTGCTGCTCCTCATGGTGCTCAGCTCGGCGGCCGCCTCGACCCAGACGACGATCCTGCCGACGGCCCGTACGGCGCTGGCGATGTCGGTCTATCGCGCCATCCCCTCCACGTTCTCGAAGATCCACAAGAAGTACCTGACCCCGACCAACTCGACGATCGCGATGGGCCTGGTGTCCGGCATCCTCTACGTGATCATGAACCAGATCTCGGGGGGTCAGGTGATCAGTGACTCGGTCACATCCTGCGGGGTCTTCATCGCCTTGTACTACGGCATCACCGGGTTCACCTGTGTCGTGTGGTACCGCAAGACGGTCCGGCTGAACGTCCGCAACCTCTTCCTGCAGGGGATCATCCCGTTCACCGGCGGCGTGATCCTCTACGTCGTCCTGCTGTGGAGCTTCTACCTCGACTGGCTGAACCCGAACGGTGGCTACTCGACGGCGGCCAGCTACACGTCCTTCACGCTGCCGTTCCCGCCGCACTGGACGATCGGCGGCGTCTCCGTGCTCGTCATCCTCGCCGCGATCATCGGCGTCATCTGCATGGTGACGTACAGCCTGATCGAGCCGCACTTCTTCCGCGGCGAGGTGCTCAACCGGCTCACGCCGACGCTCGTGCCCGAGATCACCGGTGTCCCGGCCGGCTACCCGCCGTCGGTGGGTCCGCACGACGTACCGGAGGACATGCCGCTGGTGCCGCCGGAGCTCGACAAGCCCACCGGACCCAACCCGGTCGAGTAGCCCCACCGCCTCGATTCCGCGCGATCGGGCTCTGACGACGGTGGGTGGGGCCGATCCGACTCCGCGCGATCGGGACGCAGGTCCGCCGCTAGCGTGTGCGCCATCTGGCGGGGCGCGGACGGAGGGCGAGGGCTCGCATGCGGGTGCTCATGATCGGTGCCGGTGGCGTGGGGGGTGCCGCCGCGCGCATCGCGGCGCGGCGCGACTTCTTCACGTCGTGGATCGTTGCCGACTACGACGTCCGGCGGGCGTCGCGGGCAGTCGCCGACCTCGGCTCGCGGTTCGCCGCGACGCAGGTCGACGCCTCCGACCCCCACGCCGTGGCCGCGCTGGTACGCGAGCACCGGGCCACGCACGTCCTGAACGCCGTGGATCCCCGGTTCGTGATGCCCATCTTCGACGGTGCGCTCGCGGGCGGCGCGCACTACCTCGACATGGCCATGTCGCTCTCCCGGCCGCACCCGCAACGGCCGTACGAGCTGACCGGGGTCAAGCTGGGCGACGAGCAGTTCGCGGCCTCCGACAGATGGGTCGACGCCGGCCGTCTCGCCCTGGTCGGGATCGGGGTCGAGCCCGGGCTGTCCGACGTGTTCGCCCGCCATGCCGCGGACAGCGACTTCTCCGTGATCCACGAGGCAGGTGTGCGTGACGGCTCGGATCTGGTCGTGCGAGGTCCCGACGGCGCACCGGTCTTCGCCCCCTCGTTCTCGATCTGGACGACCATCGAGGAGTGCCTGAACCCTCCGGTGGTCTACGAGCGGGACCGGGGCTGGTTCACGACCGAGCCGTTCAGTGAACCAGAGGTGTTCGACTTCCCCGAGGGCATCGGGCCGGTGGAGTGCGTCAACGTCGAGCACGAGGAGGTCCTGCTCATCCCGCGCTGGGTCGACGCCGGCCGCGTCACCTTCAAGTACGGCCTAGGCGAACGGTTCATCGGCGTCCTCGAGACCCTGCACACCCTCGGTCTCGACCGCACCGACAAGGTCCGGGTCGGGGCGGTGGAGGTCAGCCCTCGCGACGTCGTCGCGGCCTGCCTGCCCGACCCGGCGACGCTCGGGGAGCGGATGACCGGCCGGACCTGCGCCGGGCTGTACGTGACCGGAGTCGGCAAGGACGGCCGGTCGCGCGCGACGTACTACTACCACGTCGTCGACAACGCCTGGTCGATGGCCGAGTACGGCTCCCAGGCCGTCGTCTGGCAGACCGCGATCAACCCGGTCGTGGCTCTCGAGCTGTTGGCCGCCGGCACCTGGTCAGGGGTCGGCGTCCTCGGTCCCGAGGCCTTGCCCGCCCAACCGTTCCTCGACGCCCTCGTCGCCTACGGCTCGCCGTGGTCCCAGGAGGAGCGCACCCCCTGATCCGGCGCGGCTGCCCCCAGGCCCGACGCGGTCTCAGGCGACCGAGGCGAAGGCCTTCTCGAGCACGCCCAGCGCCTCGCGGAGCAGGTCCTCGCCGATCACCAGAGGCGGCAGGAAGCGCAGGACGTTGCCGTAGGTCCCCGCGGTCAGGACCAGCACGCCCTCCGAGTGGCAGAACGCCGCGACCTTGCCCGCGACCTCGGGTGCGGGCTCCTTCGTGCCTGGCTGGACCAGCTCGACGGCGAGCATCGCGCCCCGCCCGCGGACGTCCCCGATCACCGGGTACCTCGACGCCAGGTCGGTCAGGAACGGGAGCATGACGTCACCGATGCGCGCCGCCGCCTCGACCAGCCCCTCCTCCTCGATGGTCGCGATGGCGCCCAGCGCCGCGGCGCAGGCGACGGGGTTGCCGCCGTAGGTGCCGCCGAGCCCGCCGACGTGTGCGGCATCCATGAGCTCCGCCCGGCCGGTCACGCCGGCGAGCGGCAGGCCGCCGCCCAGGGCCTTCGCGGTCGCGATCAGGTCGGGCACGACCCCCTCGTGCTCGCAGGCGAACATGGCGCCGGTGCGCGCGAACCCGGTCTGCACCTCGTCGGCGACGAAGACGATGCCGTTGGCCTTCGCGTACGCGGCCAAGCCCGGCAAGAAGCCCTCACCCGGGACGATGAAGCCACCCTCGCCCTGGATCGGCTCGATGACGATGGCTGCCACCTGGTCGGCGCCGAGCTCCTTGTCGATCTTGCTGGTGACCATGGCGAGGGCCTCCTCGCCGCAGCGCTGCGGCCCGGTCGGCCACCGGAACGGGTAGGCCAGGGGCATCCGGTAGATCTCGCCGGCGAACGGCCCGAAGCCGTGCTTGTACGGCTTGTCCTTGGCGGTCATCGCCATCGTCAGGTTCGTGCGGCCGTGGTAACCGTGCTCGAACACGACCACGGCCTGGCGCCCGGTCGCGATCCGGGCGATCTTCACGGCGTTCTCGACGGCCTCCGCTCCGGAGTTGAACAGCGCCGACTTCTTCGCGTGGTCGCCCGGCGTGAGGCGGTTGAGCGCCTCGCACACCTCGACGTAGCCGAGGTAGGGCGTGACCATGAAGCAGGTGTGCGTGAAGCTGGCCACCTGCTCCTGCACCCGGCTCACGACCCGGTCAGCGGCGTTGCCGACGCTGACGACCGCGATCCCGGACCCGTGGTCGATGAGGGAGTTGCCGTCGACGTCGACCAGGACGCCACCCCCGGCCCGCTCGACGAACACGGGCAGCGTGGTGCCCAGGCCGGCCGCGACCGCGCGGGCGCGCCGCTCGAACAGCTCCTGGGAGCGTGGGCCGGGGATCGACGTGACGAGTCGCCGTTCCTGGGGGAGCGAGGGGCCACCTGCGGGCGAGGGATCGGTCATGCCTCCGAGCGTAGAACCCCGGCGGCCCGCAAGGCAGCGGGCCAGCTCACGGCGCCGCCCCGGGATCGGCACCTGAGAGCCGTCTCAGCATGGCCGGGGGACAATGGCGAGGTGCGGGATGTCGTGATCTTGGGGTCGACCGGCTCGATCGGCACCCAGGCCCTCGACGTCGTTCGGCGCAACGCCGACCGCTTCCGTGTGGTCGGGCTCGCGAGCGGCGGCGCAGCACCGGAGCTTCTCGCCGGCCAGGCCGCCGAGTTCGCTGTGGCGACCGTCGCTGTCGCGGACGCCGATGCGGAGGGGGTGCTGCGCACGTCCCTGGCTCGACTCGGCGCCTCTCCCCAGGTGCTGGCCGGCCCGGACGCCGCCGCGCAGCTGGCAGCGACGGCGTGCGACGTCGTGCTCAACGGCATCACCGGCTCGGTCGGGCTCGGTCCCACCCTCGCCGCCCTGGGGGCCGGGAACGTGCTCGCGCTGGCGAACAAGGAGTCCCTCGTCGCCGGCGGTCCGCTCGTACGGGCTGCCGCGGCGCCCGGCCAGATCGTGCCCGTCGACTCCGAGCACTCCGCGCTCGCCCAGGCGCTGCGCGCCGGGTCGGCGCCGGAGGTGCGCCGGCTCGTGCTGACCGCCAGCGGCGGGCCGTTTCGCGGGCGCTCGCGCGCCGACCTCAGGGACGTCTCGCCGGCGCAGGCCCTCGCGCACCCCACCTGGGACATGGGGCCGGTGGTCACCCTGAACAGCGCGACCCTGATGAACAAGGGCCTCGAGGTCATCGAGGCGCACCTGCTCTTCTCGGTGCCCCTGGAGGACATCGAGGTGGTCGTGCACCCCCAGTCGGTCGTCCACTCAATGGTCGAGTACGTCGACGGGTCGACCATCGCGCAGGCGAGCCCTCCCGACATGCGCCTGCCCATCGCCGTGGGCCTCGCCTGGCCCGACCGCGTCCCCGGGGCCGCGCCGGCGTGCGACTGGACCAAGGCCTCGACCTGGACCTTCGAACCTCTCGACGTCGAGGCCTTCCCCGCCGTCTCGCTCGCGCGCCGGGCCGCGAGCCTCGGCGGGACGGCCCCGGCCGTCCTCAATGCCGCCAACGAGGTGTGCGTCGAGGCGTTCCTGGGCGGCCGGATCGGCTTCCTCGACATCGTCGACACCGTGGCCCGGGTGCTCGGGGAGCACCGGGGCGGGAACCTCAGGACCCTCTCCGATGTTGTCGATGCGGAGGGGTGGGCGCGTGCGCGTGCCCTCGACCTCACCCTCAGCCGAGGCAGCGCGACCTCGCCCGACCAGGAGCCGCCGGCAGCATGATGTTCACACTCGGAGTGTTCCTCTTCGCGCTGGGCATCCTGGTCTCCGTCTGCCTCCACGAGGCCGGGCACCTGGTGACCGCGAAGAGCTTCGGGATGAAGGCGACCCAGTACTTCGCCGGCTTCGGCCCGACGCTGTGGTCCTTCCGGCGCGGCGAGACGGAGTACGGCCTCAAGGCCCTCCCCGCCGGCGGCTTCGTCAAGATCGTCGGGATGACGCCGCTCGAGGAGCTGTCGGAGGAGGACCGGCCCCGCGCCTTCTACCGCTTCCCCCTGTGGCAGCGCACGGTGGTGCTGATCGCCGGCTCGCTGACCCACTTCCTGCTCGCCCTCGTGTTCTTCTTCTTCGCGGCCTGGCTCACCGGGCTGCCCAACCCGCAGCTCGCCAGCTACGACGCGATGAGCGCCAAGCCGGTCATCGGTCAGGTCGCCCCGTGCGTGGTCCAGGCGTGGGACCTCACCAAGGACGGCGAGCTCCGCGCCTGCCGCTCCACCGACCCGGTCGGCCCGGCCAAGCAGGCCGGGCT